>JALTLT010000235.1 GCA_027001815.1 Gammaproteobacteria bacterium
CCTGCGGCACTCCGCACTCCTGCTCCGCACGCAGGGACGGCAGAGGGGAGCAGCAAGCACCACGGCTTGAGCCCAACCCCGGAAAAATGGGACAATCACCCATTCCATCCGGGCCCGCCAGGCGGCGGAGGCCCCGCGCGGCAGGGAGCGGCCGACGCGAGACCGCGGAGCGGGAGCGCCCGCAAACAGGTTTCCAGTGCCTTTCTGAGGAGTATCGTCATGTCCGTCAAGCATCCCATCATCGCCGTCACCGGTTCGTCCGGCGCCGGCACCACCACTGTCAAGGTGGCCTTCGAGCACATCTTCCGCCGCGACGGTATCCACCCGGTGGTCGTGGAGGGCGACAGCTTCCACAAGTACGACCGCGCCGCCATGAAACAGGCGATCGAGGAGTTCGCCGAGCAGGGCAAGAACCTCTCCCACTTCGGCCCCGACGCCAACCTCTTCGACAAGCTGGAGGAGCTGTTCCGCGAGTACAGCGAGACCGGTACCGGCAAGAAGCGCTACTACCTGCACAGCGACGAGGAGGCCGCCGAGCATAATGCCCGCCTCGGCACCGATCTCAACCCGGGCCAGTTCACCCCGTGGGAGGAGATCCCCCCCGGCTCCGACCTGCTCTTCTACGAGGGGCTGCACGGCGGCGTGGTGGGCGACGGGGTCAACGTCGCCAAGTGGGTCGACCTGCTGATCGGCGTGACCCCCATCGTCAACCTGGAATGGATCCAGAAGATCTTCCGCGACAACGCCCAGCGTGGCTACAGCGCCGAGGCGATCGTCGACACCATCCTGCGGCGCATGCCCGACTACGTGAACCACATCACGCCGCAGTTCTCGCGCACCGACATCAACTTCCAGCGCGTGCCGACGGTGGATACCTCCAACCCCTTCATCGCCCGCGACATCCCCACGCCGGACGAGTCGTTCGTGGTGATCCGCTTCCGCGACCCGAAGAAGTTCAACGTGGACTTTCCCTACCTGCTCAACATGCTGGACGGCTCCTTCATGTCGCGGCGCAACACCATCGTCGTCCCCGGCGGCAAGATGGGCTTCGCCATGGAGATCATCCTCGCCCCGATCATCGAGGACATGATGGAGGCGAAGAAGACCCTCTGACGGGAAGCCCCGGTAGAGAGGGTGGATCCACCGTGATCCGCATCCAGGCGGGGTCCCTCGGGGCCCCGTCTCTCGTTGCGTCACCCCCGGCCGCTGGCCGGGCCGACAGAGATTCCCGGGAGGAGCCAGCCGATGGAGTACCGTACCCTTGGCGACACGGGGCTCCGGGTCAGCCAGATCTGCCTCGGAACCATGACCTTCGGCGAGCAGAACAGCGAGGCGGAGGCCCACGACCAGCTCGACCTGGCGGTGGAGCGGGGCGTCAACTTCATCGACACGGCGGAACTCTATCCCGTTCCGCCGAGGGGCGAGACCCAGGGGCTCACCGAGCAGTACATCGGAAGCTGGCTGAAGAGAAGGGGCCGGCGGGACGAAGTGGTGATCGCCACCAAGGTGTGCGGCCCCACCGACTGGGTGCCCCATATCCGGGACGGGCAGGCGAGGCTCGACCGGCGGAACATCGCGACGGCGCTCGAGGGGAGCCTGCGGCGCCTCGGCACCGACTACGTGGATCTCTACCAGGTACACTGGCCGGAACGCAAGACCAACTATTTCGGCCGTCTCGGCTACGAACACCAGGAAGAGGAGAGCGTCACGCCCATCGAGGAGACGCTGGAGGTGCTCGGCGACCTGGTGAGAGAAGGGAAGGTACGCGCCATCGGCATCTCCAACGAAACCGCCTGGGGCACCATGCGCTACCTGGCGGCGGCGGAGCGCGCCGGCCTGCCGCGAATCGTCTCCATCCAGAACCCCTACAGCCTCCTCAACCGGACCTTCGAGATCGGTCTCGCGGAGATCGCCATTCGCGAACGGGTCGGTCTGCTCGCCTATTCGCCGCTCGGTTTCGGGGTGCTCTCGGGCAAGTACCTGGAGGGGCGGCGCCCGGCGGGTGCCCGTCTCACCCGGTGGGAGCGATTCGACCGCTACAGCAACCCCCAGGGGGTGGCCGCCACCCGCCAGTACGTGGAGCTGGCCCGCCGCCACGCTCTCGATCCGGCACAGATGGCGCTCTCCTTCGTCAACAGCCGTCCCTTCCTCACCAGCAACATCGTCGGCGCCACCACCCTCGAGCAACTGGAGAGCAACCTCGCCAGCACCGAACTGGAGCTGAAGGAGGATCTGCTGGAAGAGATCGAGGCGATCCACACCCGGCACCCCAACCCCTGTCCCTGACGAGGCGGGACGACGCGCCCGGGCGATCTGCCCCGCCACCTCCGGCGCAGGATTCCGGGAAGGGGCCGGGGTGCTTGCAATGCGCCGACGGCGGGCATATAACTTGAAGATCGAGCGGTTTCCTGGAGCCGGAGCCCTCCAACCCCAGATGGGGAAACGAGCGTGCGGTCTCTCCCCCATCCTTGCCGGATGAAGGAGCCAAGCGATGTCCATCGAACAGCCCGTGCCCGAGGTGGGCGCCTGGTACAAGGCCAACGGCGGCGAGAGCTTCGAGGTGGTCGCCTTCGACGAGGAGGAGGCCTACATCGAGATCCAGTACTTCGACGGTACCGTGGAAGAGCTGGACCTGGACGCATGGAACGAGCAGATCATCGAACCGGTGGAACCACCGGAGGACTGGTCGGGCTCGCTGGACATCGAGCGCGACGACTACGGTGTCGACCTGGGCGACACCTCCCATCTCGACTGGCACAATCCGCTGGACGACTTCGATCGCTGAGCTCTCTCCCACAGCCGGCTCGATTGGCCCCCTTCCCCTGCCGACCCGATTCGGGCTTTTTTTCCCGTTTGATGCTACGCTAGCCAGGTAACAGGCTGTTGAAAAACACCGTTTTTCGGCAGCCTGTTAGCGGTGCAGGGATGCACCGCCGTTTTCGATGACGACAAGTCATTGAAAACGTGAGGAAGCCGGAAATCGCATTTTCGGCTTCCGGCGTTGAAAAAGGCCAGGACGGCCTTTTTCAACATCCTGGTAATGGTCGAGTGACGACCGCCCCCCGTGCCATATCGCGGAAGGCAGGGAGTTCTCCTCTCCGCACCGCGCGTCCGGGAGGCCAGCCCGTCCGTCGGAAAGGGATGAATCCCGGCCCGAAGCCCTTCCCTCCCTGTGACGTGGGCCGACCAGCCACCCCAGGCAGGACCGGGCACAGGAGGGAGGGAGCGATCTCCTCCGGGGTGAGACCAACATCCCAACCCAGGGGCACGCCCGTTGGCAGGGCCCACCGAGAAGGGGATCATGACACACGGCAGCACAGGCAGCGGTTGGAGCCAGCTTCGCCAGGCCCTGGAGGAGCTCGATCGGCTGCCCGCCATGCCGGAGATGGCCCGACGCCTGCTCCAGATCCATGCCAACCCCTACGCGACCGTGGATGAGCTGACCGCCACCCTCGCCCTCGACCCCTCTCTCGCCGCCCAGCTCATGCGCCACGCCCGCTCTCCCCTGTTCGGATGGCGGGGCTCCATCGACACCCTGGACGACGCCATCATCAAGGTGCTGGGCTTCCATCTCACCCTCAACATGGCGCTGGGTATCGCCCTCAGCGGATCCCTTCGCATGCAGCGTGACGGCTCCCTCGGCCTCGATGCCTTCTGGATCCACGCCCTCTCATGCGCCACCCTCTGCCACGACCTGGGACGCAGGATGCCGGCGGAGATCCGCCCCCCGGCCGGCCTCCCCTATCTGTGCGGATTGCTGCACAATTTCGGACTGCTGCTCACCGGCCATCTCTTCCCCCAGCTCCTGCAACGTATCGAGACGGCCTGGGACGCCATCCCCGGATCCTCTCTGACGGGGGTGGAGCTGGAGATCCTCGGCACGACCCATGCGGAGATCGGGGCGTGGCTGATGGAGCAGTGGCATCTCCCCCCCGAGGTGATCACCACCGTACGGGAGCACCACAACGACCAGTACAGCGGCATCAATGCCCTCTACCCCCGGCTGGTGAGGGTCGCCAACCACCTTCTGGGGGAGGTGGAGGTGGAGGAGCAGGAGCTGGACAGCCGTCTGCTCGAATCTCTCTCCCTGACGGAGAGGGAGATCGAGGAGGTGCTCGCCCAACTGGAACTGCACATCGCCGACCTGGAGAGCCTGGCCGCCCGGCTGGCGGCCTGAAAGGGGGTCTGCCGGAGTGATCCCGCGACTGGTGGAACACCCCTGGGAACTCTCTCCCGCCGAAGCACGTGCCCTCCAGGAGGAGCTGGCCGGGCGGGTCGAAAGGAGCGACCGACTGCCCGCCGTGCAGCGGGTGGCGGGGGTGGACGTGGGCTTCGAGGAGGGTGGCCGTGTCACGCGGGCCGCCGTGGCACTCCTCTCCTTCCCGGGGCTGGAGTTGCTGGAATCGGCCATCGCCCGTCTGCCGACCCGCTTTCCCTACGTGCCGGGGCTGCTCTCCTTCCGGGAGATCCCGGCGGTGCTGGAGGCGATGGATAGGCTCCGCGCCCTCCCCGACCTGGTCCTGTGCGACGGTCAGGGCATCGCCCATCCACGCCGGTTCGGCATCGCCTGCCACCTGGGGGTGATCACCGGCCTGCCCACCATCGGCGTGGCCAAGAGCCGGCTGGTGGGACGACACCGTGAGCCCGGGCCCGAAAAGGGCGACTGGACGCCCCTGACCGACGGAGAGGAGGTGATCGGCGCCGTGCTGCGTACCCGTCGCAGGGTCAAGCCGCTCTACATCTCCACCGGTCACCGGGTCTCCCTGCAGAGTGCCATCCACTACACCCTCGCCTGTACCACCCGCTACCGTTTGCCGGAGACCACCCGCCACGCCCACCGCCTCGCCTCGGGCTGACCCCCTCCCTCCCCGTAGGGGTCCTGCCGAAGGCACCGGGACCCCGAGACCGGACGGAGCCGGATTCTCCATCCCGCTGCCACGAGGCCGTTGAAATCCGGTTTTCGACGTCCCGCTGACAGGCTGTTGAAAAACACCGTTTTTCGGCAGCCTGTCGGACTCTGACAGGCTGCTGGCCTCATTGAAAACGTGAGGAAGCCGGAATTCGCATTTTCAGCTTCCGGCGTTGAAAAAGGCCAGGACGGCCTTTTTCAACATTCCGCTAAACCCCCTTTCCCCCCTGCCGATAGAGAGAGGCAAGAGCCGCTGAAACCGAACACGGGAGGGCGGAAGCCATGATGATCATACTCGACATGGTGGAAGGTACCCTGGAGAGGCGAGAGGCCGAAAGGGAGCCCCGTGTCACCGCACCGCGGGAAGTGCCCGAGGCCTCTTGCCGGGCCCCCGCAGCAGAGCCGGCAGCCCTGACGCCGGAGCGGGTCCGTCCCCATCCACTGGCCGGTGAAGAGGTCGCAGCCTTCCTCCGCCGCATGAAGGGAGAGTGACTTCACTCACTCCCCGAAGTGGAGCAGCAGCCCCCTCTCCCGGGCGACCCGGAAGACCCTCAGGAAAGCATAGACGGCGCCGCCCAGGTAGAGGAGGTTGAGCAGCACCGCATTGCGCAGCAGCACCCAGTCGAACACCCCTTCGAACATCACCCTGCGCATCCCCTCGAAGACGTGGCTGGAGGGAAGCATCCAGGCCACCGGCTGCAGCCATCCCGGCAGCACCTCCACCGGATAGTAGATGCCGGAGAGGGGGGCCACGGCGAAGATGGCCACCCAGGCGAGGTTCTCGGCCCCCAGGCCGTAGCGCAGCACCAGCCCCGCCACCATCAGGCCGATCGCCCAGCCGGTCACCAGCAGGTTGGAGAAGTAGGCGAGCAGCGGCAGCCCCATGGTGAAGATGCTGTAGTGGTAGAGGGGGATGGCGATGAGGGCCGCGCCGCCCACACCGATCAGGGTCCGCACCAGGCTGATCCCCAGCAGCGCCGCCACCAGCTCCAGGGGGCGGAGGGGGCTGGCGAAAAGGTAGCCCAGGTTGCGGGAGTAGAGCTCCTCGAAGAAGGATAGGCTCACACCCAGATTGCCGCGGAACATCACGTCCCAGAGCAGCACGGCCGCGATCAGCACCCCCGAGGCCTGCACCAGCCACGCGCTGCTGGCGCTGAAGAACTGGGTGATGAAACCCCACATCACCACCTGTACCGTCGGCCAGTAGATCAGCTCCAGCAGCCGCGGCCAGGAACCGCGCAACAGGTAGAGGTTGCGCAGCATCATGGCGCCGATGCGGCGCAGGGAGCCGCTCACGACGCCTCCCGGTGGTTGCGGGCGATGTCGAGAAACACCTGCTCCAGGGTCTCCCGTCCGTAGCGCTCGATCAGCTCCCCGGGTCTTCCCCGGTCCACCACCCGACCCGAGCGCAGCATGATCACGTCGTCACACATCCGCTCCACCTCCCCCATGTTGTGGGAGGCGAGCAGCAGGGTGGCGCCGCTGGTGCGCTGGTAGGCCATGAGATAGCTGCGGATACGATCGGCGGTGTCCGGGTCGAGGGAGGCGGTCGGCTCGTCCATCAGCAGCAGCTCCGGCTCGTTGAGCAGCGCCTTGGCCAGTAGCACCCGGGTCCGCTGGCCCGCCGAGAGGGAGCCGTAGGGACGTTTCAGGAAGGCGGCGATCTCCAGCTCGTCGGCGAGCCGCTGGATGCGCTGGCGATGGCGCCGGACACCGTAGAGGTGGGCGTAGATGGTGAGGTTCTCCCGCACCGTGAGACGCTGGGGCAGATCCACGTAGGGGGAGGAGAAGTTGATGCGATCGAGCGCCCGGTAGCGGTGGAGCCGCATGTCGGTGCCGAGCACATGGACCTCTCCCCGCGTGGGGATCAACAGGCCCAGGAGCATGGAGATGGTGGTGGTCTTGCCCGCACCGTTGCCTCCCAGCAGGGCGGCACAGACGCCCCGGGGGAAGGTGAAGCTGACCTCATCGACCGCCACCACCTCGCCGTAGCGCTTGCAGAGCCCCTTCACCTCCACCGCGGGCGGCAGCGCCGGGTCACCCCTCACGACAGACCCACCCTTCGCGCACCGACACCGGCACCGCCTGCAGGGCCTCGCCGCGGCAGGGGCCGTAGAGGCAGGAGCCGTCCTCGATACGGAACAGCGCCCCGTGCAGGGCACACAGGATGTGCAGACCATCCACCGAGAGGAACCGGCCCGGCTGCCAATCGAGGGGAGCGCCGGTGTGGGGACAGACGTTGCGGTAGGCCCAGACCGCCCCTCCACGGCGAACCACGATCAGCTCTCCCAACTCGTCGTCCGGGGCGGAGCAGCTCCCCGGATCCTCCAGTTCGGCGAGCCTCACCAGGCGCCGGTCGCTCACGGCTCACGGATGCGCAGCCGCTCCACCGGACGGCCGTTCTGCAGATGACTCTCGATGATCTCGTCGATGTCGTCGCGATCCACCCAGGAGTACCAGATCCCTTCGGGGTAGACCACGATCATCGGCCCCTCGCCGCAGACACCGAGGCAGCCCGCCCTGTTGATGCGCACGCCCCCCTTGCCCTTGAGACCCAGTTCCTTGATCCGCTGCTTGGCGTAGTCGCGCATCCCTTCGGCATCGTAGCGACCGCAACAAGGGGTACCGTCGTCCCGACGGTTGACGCAGAAGAAGAGGTGGTACTTGTAGAAGGACATGGCCGGGAGGGATTCCTGTAGCCCCGCGGCAAGGGGCGAAGTCAGATCCAGTAGGCGGTGCGGGTCATCACCCGGGAGGTGATGCGCATGGCGAGGCGGATGGGGGCCGGCAGCTTCACACCGCCGCCGGCCAGGGCGTGGGTGGCATGGCGCTCCTCGTCCACCTTCATCTGTTCGAGAATCATCTTCGAACGCTGATCCTGGGGTGGCAGACGGCGGAGGTGATCCTCCAGATGGCGCACCACCTGCTTTTCGGTCTCGGCGACGAATCCAAGACTCCACTTGTCACCCGCCGCGCCAGCCAGGGCGCCGATCACGAGCGAACCGAGATACCAGACCGGATTGAGGAGACTGGTGCGGCTGTCGAGCTCCTGGAGCCGTCCCTCACACCACTCCAGATGGTCGTTCTCCTCCTCGGCGGCCCGCTGCATGCTCTCGCGCACGTTGTCGAGACGGGCGGTGAGCGCCTGCCCCTGGTAGAGCGCCTGGGCGCACACCTCGCCGGCATGATCCACCCGCATCAGTCCGGCGGCGTGGCGACGCTCCGCCTCGCTCATCTCCGCCTCGGGAATCCCCTCGGCGGGATGGGGACGGCCGGTGGTCCGGGGCTGCCCGAAGAGGGTCCGCAGGGCCTGGTCGAGCTGGATGACCAGCCGGTCGGCCGGGGAGTAGGTACGGGTGGTGCTCATGACGGTGCTCCCAACGCTTCTCACTGCAAGGTTACCACGAGGACGGCGAGGGGCTGAAGGGGCCGCTCGCCATGCCGCCGACTCAGACCGAGACCCCGCGGGAGATGTTCCGCCCGTAGAAGATCTCCGCCATCTCCCGGCGCAGCCGCTCGCGCACCTTCTTCTGCTCCCGCCGCGAGAGGTTCTCCACGCCGGTGCCGAACAGGTAGTCGTCCAGATCGAACTCCTTGACGATCATCTTGGTGTGGAAGATGTTCTCCTGGTAGACGTTGACGTCAATCATCTGGTACCGCTCCCTGGTGTCGCGGGAGAGGTAGTTCTGGATCGAGTTGATCTTGTGGTCGATGAAGTGCTTGCGGCCCCGCACGTCGCGGGTGAAGCCGCGCACCCGGTAGTCCATGATGACGATGTCGGACTCGAAGCTGTGGATCAGGTAGTTGAGCGCCTTCAGGGGCGAGATGCGGCCGCAGGTGGAGACGTCGATGTCGGCCCGGAAGGTACTGATGCCGTTGTCCGGGTGACTCTCCGGATAGGTGTGGACGGTGACGTGGCTCTTGTCCAGGTGGGCCACCACCGCCTCCGGCAGCGGGCCCGGCGCCTCGGTATTGGAGAGCTCCTCGGCGACCACCGGCTCCTCGGAGATGAGCATGGTGACGCTCGCCCCCTGCGGTTCGTAGTCCTGGCGGGCAATGTTGAGCACGTTGGCGCCGATGATCTCGCACACGTCGGTGAGGATAGTCGTCAGCCGCTCGGCATTGTACTCCTCGTCGATATACTCGATGTACTCGCGCCGGTGTGCCGGCTCCTTGGCGTAGCAGATGTCGTAGATGTTGAAACTGAGGGTCTTGGTCAGGTTGTTGAAGCCGTGCAGCTTCAGGCGCTTCATGTGTTGTTCAACCACCGGGCTCTTCCTCCAGCACTGCCGTCGCCACCACCTCACCAGCGCTCGCACAGAGGCGGGTGATAGATCATCTGTACCACGTTCCCGTCGGGGTCCTCGCAGTAGAAGCTGCGCGCCCCGTCCCGATGGGTGCGCGGCAGGCTGCGCATCTTAACACCATGCGCCGCCAAATGGGCATGCCAGGCGTCCACATCCTCCGGGCAACGGAGGATAAATCCGAGGTGATCGAGGCGCTGGCCACGCGCCGCGTGCTCCCTGCCTACCCGGTGCAGGGCCAGGTTGTCGTTGCCGCCCGTCAGGTAGAGGTTGTCCGGGTCGGGGCGCCACTCCACCTCCATCCCCAGCAGTTCCACGTAGAAGCGCTCGCACGCCTCCAGGTCGACTACGTTGAGCGCCAGGTGGTGAAGACCCGCGGTAGGGGCCGGCCGTTTCACCGCCTCCCTCCGTCGCCGGCGACCGAGGAGGTGGACTCCTCGAGCCCCGCCTCCAGGGCGACCGCTCGCCAGGTGCGCTCGCCGAACAACCTGGGGATCAGAAGGGGCAGGGGAAGGTTTCCCCCGGCGAGCAGATCCGGCAGACGCCGAAGCCACTCCACCGGCCCCAGGCAGCGCGATAACGCCTCCAGCAGCAACATCTCCACCGCCTCGGCCACCGCCTCTCCCGGCCGTCTCCCCACCTGCCAGAGAGCGGGGAGGAGCTGCCCCTCGCTCCAGCCGAAACGCCCCGCCAGCCGGGCGGCGACCCCCTCGAACACCTCCCCCGTGACATGGATCGCCAGGTCGGCACGGGCCCGTTCCAGGACCCAGAGGCGATTGCGCAACCACACCACCTGATCGCCCACTCCGCGGAAGTAGCCGATCTCGTGCATCATCCGTTCGGCCGCATGCCCCCAGCTCCTCGATCGCACGGGGCTGCCGAAGAAGCGGCGCACGATGCCACCCTCGCCGCTTCCCGACCACCCCCGCAAGGCAAGGAGGTGGGCGCCCGGCCAGCCCCGTGAGACGAGCGCATGCAGCCATTCCGCCTGAGTGAAACGATGGGCCTCGTCGAGGGCCACGTAGAGGGTCGCCCGGCACCGGGCGGCCACCGGCGTGGGAGGTACATAGTGGAGCGGGGAGACAGGATCCGGGGACCTCCCCACCCCCTCCTCCACGCGGGGCGAATGCCACTCTTCGGGAAGGGAGAGGCGGGTCTCGAGAAAATGGCGTGTCTCCCGCAGCCAGGCACGCAGGGTATCGGGCAGGAGGCAGACGGCGTCCCGGTCGCTTCCCAGTTGCCGGATCAGCGCTGCCGGATTCTCCCCCAGCTCGCCGGCCACCCCCACCAGTTCCTCGTGGAGGAGATCCTCCGCCCGATCGAACATCGCCTCGAGACACGGGGGTTCCGCCTCGATGAAAGCGCGGTGGTAGAGTTCCCCCCCGAGACAGGCGGGCCCATAGTCGGGCGAGGAGGCCGAACGGGGCAGCAGCTCCCGTTCGAGAAAACGGGCGTACTCCTCGAGCGCCTGCACCCCCTGCTCCAGCAGCGAGTCCAGCCGGCCACGCACCTGCCGGAGCTGTCGGATCCGGGGTTCTTCGTGGAGGTCGCGGAAGAGGTTCTCGCCGCGCCGGCACTCCTCGATCGCCGACTCCACCGCACCCCGCCAGACCAGTTCCGGCGTCTCCGAGAGCAGACAGCGGGCAGCCCGGAGACGAGCCGGCAGTGCCTCCAGACGCCCCACCAGCCCCCGGGCCAGGTCGTCCACCGGACGGACGAAGAGCTGGCGGATCTCCCCGACGGGCACGAAGGCGGCAGGCTCCCGGTGGCGCCAGTCCCAGGTACCGAGCCGTTCGCACTCCCAGCGTCCAGCCCGTTCCAGGAGGCGGAGGTCGAGCCGGCGCTCCGGATCCAGGGCCCTCTCGTCCACCGTTTCGAGGGCCGCCACCAGCTTGTCGTCGAGCACCCGGATCACCGCGATCTCGTCATCACCGAGGGGCGGCAGCCGCTCGGCCGCTCCCATCTGTCCGCCCTCCAGCGCCTCCACCGGATGGAGACGCAGCCAGGCGGTCAGGTACTCCCCGACCAACTGATCGAAAGCCCGGGAAACCTTCAAGTGGATATCACTCCGCGGCCTCCACGATCTCGAAATCGTGGGTGATCTCCGCTGTCTTGCCGAGCATGATCGAGGCGGAACAGTACTTCTCGGCGGAAAGCTCCACCGCCCGGCGTACCCGCTCCGGCGAGAGGGCGTGACCGGTCACCACGAAATGGGCGTGGATACGGGTGAAGACCTTGGGATCGCTCTCCGCCCGCTCCGCCTCCAGCTCCACCACGCAGTCGGTCACCTTCTGCCGCCCGCGACGCAGGATCAGCATCACGTCGAAGGCGGTGCAGCCCCCCATGCCCAGCAGCAGCATCTCCATGGGGCGGATGCCCAGGTTGCGTCCGCCCGCATCGGGGGGCCCGTCCATCACTACCGCATGGCCGCTGCCCGACTCACCCATGAAACAGACGTCTTCGATCCACTTCACTCTCGCCTTCATGCCTCTCCTCTCCTGACTCCCGGCAAACGGGGAACACCCGCCTCATTCTACTGCACCCGCCGAAGCAGCGTCACAGGAGAGCCCCCCTGCCGCCGACCCCCAGAAAAAGCACATGAAAAGAGGGCCTGTCACGGGACATCCCGCCTTTAGACAGAACAATCCGCTGGGCTTATACTGAGCCCATCGCCGACGCCCGGACCGGTCTGCCTGCCCGCAGCGGTCGCGTATTACTAACAGGATGTTGAAAAAGGCCATCCTGGCCTTTTTCAACGCCGGAAGGCGAAAATGCGATTTCCGGCTTCCTCACGTTTTCAATGACTTGCCGTCATTGAAAACGGCGGTGCATCCCTGCACCGCGGCACAGGCTGCCGAAAAACGGAGTTTTTCAACAGCCTGCTAAGGAAACTCTCCGACCGACGGGAACGAGATCGGGGCAACGACAGGGGGAGGTGATCCTGACAATCGTTCGAGGGATTCAACACCCCCGGGCATCGAGAAGGGACACAAGGATCGTCTCGGCACGGAACTTTTCCCCGGCCAGCCCTCCATCACCCCGACAGGCACCCGGGTTCCAGTACCCCTCCCGCCACACCGGCAAGGGAGGCCCCGCCGGCCCGGGCCCCGGTCAAGTGGATCTCTTCTCCGGCCGTTACACTGAACACGACGCGCCCCCCTGCGGGCAACAACAGGGAACCATCGAACGCCCATGAGCAAACTGCCCCTGAAGAAGAAGCCGACGGAGAACCCGACCATCGACCGCTTCCTGGCCCATTGCCACAGGCGTCGCTATCCGGCCAAGAGCGTCATCATCTACGCCGGTGACAAGCCCGACGTCCTCTACTACATCATCGAGGGGTCGGTAAGCGTCCTCATCGAGGACGACGATGGTCACGAGATCGTCCTTTCCTACCTCAATCCCGGCGACTTCTTCGGTGAGATGGGGCTCTTCAACCAGGAGAATCGCAGCGCATGGGTGCGCACGAAGACCCAGTGCGAACTGGCGGAAATCTCTTACGACCGTTTCCGGCAGCTCTCGGAGCAGGATCCCGGCATCCTCTTCGCCCTCGCCTCGCAGATGGCCACGCGGCTGCGCAAGACCAGCCGCAAGGTGGGGGACCTGGCCTTCCTGGATGTCACCGGACGGGTGGCGCGCACCCTGCTGGACCTCTGCAAGGAGCCGGATGCCATGACCCATCCCGACGGCATGCAGATCCGCATCACCCGTCAGGAGATCGGACGTATCGTCGGCTGCTCGCGGGAGATGGTGGGGCGGGTGCTCAAGTCTCTCGAGGAGCAGGGTCTGATCTCGGTCAAGGGCAAGACCATCGTGGTCTTCGGTACCCGCTGAAGGGCGCGAAGCCCGCCGCATCCCACGCGCCTCCCCCCTCGCCGCCCGCGGCGGCACCCTCCGACGGGGAGATCAGAGACCGAACAGAGCCTTCAGCCTCGCCCCGGGATCCTCCGCGCACATGAAGGCCTCCCCCACCAGGAAGGCGTTCACACCCGCCTCGCGCATTCTCGCCACGTCCTCCGGACCCAGAATCCCGCTCTCGGTCACCACCAGTCGCTCCTCGGGGATCGCATCCAGCAGCTCCAGGGTGGTCTCGAGACGGGTCTCGAAGGTGCGCAGATTGCGGTTGTTGATGCCCACCAGCGGCAGCGGCAGGGCCAGCGCGCGCTCCAGCTCCGCCCGGTCGTGCACCTCCACCAGCACCTCCATTCCGAGATGATGGGCGATGCCAGAGAGCTCCGCCAGCCGGTCGTCGTCGAGGGCGGCGACGATCAGCAGGATGGCATCCGCCCCCAGCACCCGCGCCTCGTAGACCTGGTAGGGATCGATGATGAAGTCCTTGCGCAATACCGGCAGACCGGAGGATTCCCGCGCCTGAACCAGATACTCCGGCGCCCCCTGGAAGAAGTCGACGTCGGTGAGCACGGAGAGGCAGGCCGCCCCGCCAGCGGCGTAAGAGCGCGCGATCCCCGTCGGATCGAAGTTCTCACGCAACACACCCTTGCTGGGAGAGGCCTTCTTCACCTCGGCGATCACCGCCGGCTGCCCCTCCTCGATGCGCCGTTCCAGTGCCCCCAGAAAATCGCGCAGGGGAGGGGCCTCCTCCACTCTCTCCCCCAGCGCCTCGATGCTCACGCGACGACGCGACTCCTCCACCTCTTCCCGCTTGCGATCGAGGATCTTGACCAGAATGTCGGGGGTATCGTTCACGAATCGGCTCCTGCAGGGGGGGGGCACCGGGGCACCCCTCCGGATCGGAAATGGTGCATAGGGTGTCTGGCGCCCCGCCGGCTGTCAAGGCTCCTTCGCCCCGCACCCTGGAAAAAAGTTGCTACGGAGACAGAAAAAGGCGATTAAACGGCCCCCTCCACTAGGGTATAATTCGCTGTTTCCAGCGTTTCACGCCCTGCGTGGCAGCAAAGAGGATCCCTGGCCATGGTGCCCGAAGTCCTGTACGAATCGACTCTCTCCTCCCTTCCCCTCATCCAGAAGGGCAAGGTGCGCGACATCTATGCCGTGGGCGACGACATGCTGCTGATCGTCACCACCGACCGCCTCTCCGCTTTCGACGTGGTCCTGCCGGACCCGATCCCCGGCAAGGGGCGGGTGCTCACCGCCATCTCCGACTTCTGGTTCGACCAGCTCGCCCACGTGGTGCCCAACCACAGGGCCGATCTTCCGCTGGAGGAGGTGCTGCCCGACCCCGCTGAGCGGGAGCAGGTGGAGGGACGCGCCGTGCTGGTGAAACGCCTTCGTCCCCTGCCAGTGGAGGCGATTGTGCGCGGCTATCTGATCGGCTCCGGCTGGAAGGACTACCAGCGTACCGGCGCAGTATGCGGCATCACCCTCCCCCAGGGACTGCAGATGGCCGATCGTCTGCCGGAGCCCATCTATACCCCTTCCACCAAGGCCGAGGTGGGAGAACACGACGAGAATATCGACTTCGACCGCACCCGCCAACTGGTCGGCGACGAAATGGCGGCGAAGGTACGCGACGTGAGCCTGCAGCTCTACCGCGAAGCAGCCGAGTACGCCCTGGAGCGGGGCATCATCATCGCCGACACCAAGTTCGAGTTCGGTCTCGACGACGAGGGCACCCTAACCCTCATCGACGAGGCTCTCACCCCCGACTCCTCCCGCTTCTGGCCCGCCGACTCCTACCGGCCCGGCATCAGCCCGCCCAGCTTCGACAAGCAGTACGTGCGGGACTATCTGGAGACCCTCGACTGGGACAAGACACCCCCCGGCCCGAAACTGCCGGAGGAGGTGATCCTCAAGACCGCCGAGAAGTACGAGGAGGCGTTGCGCCGCCTGACCGCATAGCCCTTCGACTCGCGGCGTCGACCCAACGGGTCACCCTGCTGGAGGACGCCTCCCCGTCGAAACCGGGGAGGCGGTTCGACCCCCCTCCTCACCACGATGCGAATCTGCCACCCCGCCTCTCCCGGCGCTGCCCGGAGACCGGCTCCTGCCACCCTTCGTCCACCGCCTGCGCCTGACAACGGGCGTAGGCGGGATAGAACCGCCTCCATCCTGCCGCCGCCACACTCACCGCACACGGGATCCCCCCGGAACCCCCCCTCACGCCTCGACACGCCACCCGAA
>JALTLT010000236.1 GCA_027001815.1 Gammaproteobacteria bacterium
GTTGCGCGGTGGGCGAGACGGTAGAGGAGGGGGATCAGCAGCAGGCTCACCAGCAGGGAGAAGGAGAGGCCGGAGATGATGGTGATCGCCAGCGGTTGGAGCAGGCCGGCCCCCTCGCCCCAGGCCATCGCCAGCGGCAGGAGGCCCGCCACGGTGGTGAGGGTGGTCATGAGGATCGGCCGCAGGCGCAGGCGGATGGCGACGAGGATCGCTGCGTCGAGATCACTGCCCCGCATACGCTCCAGCTCCACGTACTCCACCAGCACGATGGCGTTGTTGACCACGATACCGGCGAGCATGATCAGCCCCAGCCAGACCGGCATGGAGATGGGGGTGCCGGTCCACTCGAGACCGGCGGCGACGCCGATGGCGGCGAAGGGGATCCCCAGCAGGATGACCAGCGGGTTGCGGAGCGATTCGTACTGGATCGCCATCACCGTGAAGACCAGGAAGAGGGCCAGGGCGAGCACGATCTGGGAGGTCTGGCGGCTCTCCTGGAGCTGCTGGCCGATCCCCGCATCGTAGAGTCCGTAGCCGTCCGGCAGCTCCAGGTCCGACACCGCCTGCTGGATATCGTGCAGGATCTCTCCCCGTGGCCGGTCGGGCTGCAGCGAGGCGGTGATCTCGATGATGCGCTGCTGGTTGTCGCGCTGGATCACCGCCGGGGCGGCGATCAACTCCACCCGGGCCACGTCGGAGAGGAAGATCGCGCCTCGCGGATCGTCGGCGGTGGATATGAGCAGCGACTCGATGGCGCCGAGGTCGGTGCGGTCGGGAAGCGGCAGGCGCAGTCGGATGTCGTAGGCGCGGTCTCCCTCGATGAAGTCGGAGACCACCTCTCCCTCCAGGGCGAGGCGGACCATGCGTCCGATCTCCTCCGGCGTGAGATCGAAGGAGGCGGCCCGTTCCCGGTCGATGCGGATCGCCAGCTCCCGGTTGCGCGCCTCGAAGGAGTGGATCACGTTGGTCACCCCCGGGATCCCCTCGATGCGCCGGGCCACCCGGTGGCCGAGCTCCACCAGGGTATCGAGGTCGGGGCCCCGTACCCGCAGGCTCACCTCGTCGTTGCCGCGGCCCAGGGGGATGCCGCGGATGCCACGTACGTAGACACGGATCCGGGCGCCGGCGGCGTCGATGCGACGGATCGCCTTGCGCAGCTGGCGCATCCACTGCTGGTTGCTGATCGGACGCCGGTCGGCCGGCACGAGCTGGACGACGATGGTGGCGCGGTTGGAGGCCTCGAAGGTGGAGCGGCCGAAGATGAAGCCGCCGGAGGAGACGAAGATGCTCTCCACCCACGGCTGACGCTCGATCAGCGCCTCCAGCCGGCGAACCAGGGCATCGGTCTCCTCCAGGGTGGAGCCGGTGTCGGTGGTGATCCGGATGGAGACCCGGCCGTCGTCGATGCGGGGGAGGAACTCCTGCCGCTCGGGATTGAAGTGGGGCCATGCCCAGGTGAGACCCGCCGTCAGCAGGGCAAGGAGGAGAAGCTGGGCGGCGGGTCTTCGCAACAGCCCTCCGACCAGGCGGGAGAGCACCGTCTGGAGGAGGGCCATGAGGCGATCCAGCCCCCTGCGCAGCAACCCCTCTCCCCGACCCTCGGCAGGAATGCGCGCGGCCAGCGAGGGAACCAGGGTGAGGGAGACCACCATGGAGGCGACGATGGCGGCGGAGATGGTGATGATCAGCTCGCGAAAGAGCAGCCCCACCAGCCCGCCGATGAAGACGAAGGGGATCACCGCCGCCAGGTTGGTACTGGTGGCGGCGACGATCGGGCTGTAGACCTCGCCGGCGGCATGGGTGCCCGCCTCGCGGGGGTTCTCCCCCATCTGCTGGTGGCGGACGATGTTCTCCAGCATCACGATGGTGCTGTCCACAAGCATGCCGATGCCCACCGCCAGCCCGCCCAGGGACATGATGTTGAGGGTCAGGTCGCTGATCCCCATGAGGACGAAGGTGACCATCACCGCGATCGGGATGGCGCTGCCGATTACCAGGGTACGGCGCAGATCACCGAGGAAGAGGTAGACCACCAGCATTGCCAGCAGGGCTCCGGAGAGGGCGGCGGTGGTGGCGTTGTGGATGGCGGCGCGGATGTAGAGCGCCTGGTCGGAGACGAAGTGGACCTGGATGTCCTCCGGGATCAGCCGCTGACGCTTCAGTTCCGCCATTCGCCGGCGGATCAGCTCCACCACCTCGACGGTGTTGGCCGCCGGCTGTTTCTGCATGGAGACTTTCACCCCGGGGATGCCGTTGAGGCGCACCCGCAGCCGCTCCTCCTGGTGGGTGTCGATGATCGTCGCCAGCTCTCCGAGGGGCACCGAGCGGCCCTCTCCCAGCGGAACCGGAAGCTCCATCAGCTCGTCGAGGGTTCGGAAGCGTCCGGCGGTACGTGCCACCATCTCGCGGCCGTCGATGGTGACGCGACCGGCCGGGGTGTCGCGGTTGGCCTCGCCGATCGCCTCGGTGAGATCGTCGAGGGTCAATCCCATGCCGGCCAGCCGACCCTGATCCGGCAGGATGTGGATCTCCCGTACCAGGCCGCCCCCCACCTCCACTGCGGCCACTCCCGGCAGATTGAGAAACCACTTGGCGAAGAGGTCGTCCACCCAGGTGCGCAGTTTCACCGGGTCGCGGCTGGCGGAGCTGACCACCAGTTCCAGGGCGGGAAGCTGGGAGGGGTCGCGCTTGAAGATGATGGGGGGCTGGATGGTCTCGGGCAGGAAGCGCTTGGCGCGGTCGAGGCGGGTGCTGGCGTCGCGCAGGGCGACATCGATGTCCTTGCCATAGGCGAAGGAGAGGTCCACCGAGCTGCGCCCTTCGCTGCTGCGTGACTGGACGCTGATGGCGTCCTCGGTGATCGCCAGTTGCTCCTCCAGCTGGCGGGTCACCCGATCCTCCATGATCTCCGCAGGTACGCCGGGGTCGAGGATCCGTACCCGGATCTCCGGATAGATGATATGGGGCAACAGGTCGACCCCCAGGCGATTGAGGGTGAAGAGTCCCAGTACCACGGCGGCCAGCATCAGCATCACCACCCCCACCGGGTGGGCGATGGCCCATCCGGCGAGGCGGTGGCCGATGGGGCTCTCGCCGGCGGTGACAGGTTCCGTCATGGCTCCCCGCCACCGACGATGCGCACCTCCATCCCCTCACGCAGGCCGAGGAGACCGCGCACGATCACCCGGTCTCCCGGTTGCAGTCCCTCCAGGATCGCGACCCGGTTGCCGTGGCGCAGGCCGGTGACCACCTGCTGGCGGACCGCCTTCCGCCCTTCGTCCACCCGCCAGACCCAGCTCCCGCCCCTCTCCGGCTGGAGGGCGGAGAAGGGGATGGTGAGCCACTGGTGCGGTTCACCCTCGAGGGTAACCCGGCCCAGCTGGCCGGCCCGGGCCTCCGGCGGGGGGGCGTCGAGTACCACCTCGAGGGTGCCGAGGCGGGTCCTCGGATCGATGGTGGGGTGGATGCGTACGATACGGCCCTCGAAGGTGGCGCCGCCGAGGGCGTCGATCCTGACCCGCGCCCTCATGCCCGGCCGCAGTTGCGGCAGGAGCAGTTCCGAGACCTCCACCCGTATCACCAGGGAGCGGGGGTCGATGAGCGTGAGAAGGTGGGCGTAACGGGAGACCACGTCGCCGGGATTGATCCGTCGATCGCTCACCACCCCGTCGAAGGGGGCGTGGATACGGGTGTGGCGGATACGGGTGGTGAGCAGCTGCTCCTCCGCCTCGGCCACCTTGAGGGCCGTCTCGGCGCGTGCCAGGCTGTCGGCGGAGACCACCTTCTGCCGCATCAGCTCCCGCTGCCGCTTCAGGTCCTCCTCTGCCTGGCGGCGGGTCGCACGTGCCTTGGCCAGTTGCGCAGAGAGGAGGCTGTCGTCCAGGCGAACCAGAAGCTGTTCCCGCTTCACCGCATCGCCCACGTCCACGTGCACCTCGCGCACCTCCCCCTCCTCCCGGGCATGGAGTTCCACCTGCACCTTGGCCTCGAGGGTGCCACTGCGGGTGACGACGGGGCGGAAACGGCTCAGTTGCGCTTCGGCCACCTCCACCTGGTGGGGCGGGCGCTTCGACCGGCCGTTTCCACCCGGGCCAGTGGGCGCGGAGCCCGAGTCGCAGCCACCCGGCAGGGTGAGCAGGCCGGCCAGCGACAGGAGCATCAGAAGGCGGACCAGTGGGGAGGATCTCATGGCAAGGGGCCCGGGATTTGCGACGGAGCGCATGAGTATAGGGGTGTCGAAAGGGCGTGAGAATGTGTCATTATGCAGTCTCCGCTCCGCGCAGGGA
>JALTLT010000237.1 GCA_027001815.1 Gammaproteobacteria bacterium
CCTTTTTCAACATCCTGTTGAGACCCGACAAGGCCCGGATCCCGGCCGCCTGAGCGGGCTCGCTTCCAGCCACCCTTCAGGCTCGTTTCTGGATTGGAAAGGACTGCCGTCACGACCAGGAGCGCCAGGTTGCACCCGGCAATTGGCGCGAAGCACCAAGGGAGTGGAAACATGCCGAGTGCAACTCGGCGATCCCGGGTGAGCTGCAGCGCCGGCGAGCCCTTCCACATCCTGCCTTCAGCGCACCGCCACCTCCCCCGCCGCCGCCTTCGCGCCATGCAGGAAACGCCCCTCGCGCAGAAAGGCGCACACCTCTTCGGCCACGTCGCGGGAGAAGAGCATCCCCGAATGGGTCGCACGCACCACCAGGGTGTCGGCAGCCCCCGGGTGGAAGGTCTCCACCACCCGGACCACGCCGTCGGAAGGACCGTCCAGCTCGCCGAGGAATTCCGAGTATTCGAAGGGGAAGATGGCGGCCACCACCCCCACCTCGCGACCGCCGGTGACCGGCTTCACTCCCTCGAGGAGACCGCCGGCGGCGATGCTTGCACCAAGTATCTCCCGTCCTCCCGGCAGCGCGGCGAGGCGCCGCGCCTGGATGCTTCCCTGGATGGGTGAACCCATCAGCACCACCCGACCGGGCCGGGAGAAGCCATCGGAGGCCAGCAGGTGGTTGACCACCAGCCCGCCCAGGCTGTGGCCCAGCAGATGGACCACCGGCTCCTGCACCCGTTCTTCGATCCATTCGCCCAGACGCGCCGCAGCCGCCGGCGGCGCCTCGTCGTGGGTGGACCAGTCGAAATAGTAGTCCACGTAGCCGCAACCCCGCAGCCGGTGGCCGAGGGCGGCCATCACCCAGGTGCCCATCCACAGCCCGTGAACCAGCACCACCGCCTCCCCATGCGCCTCCTCCTCGGCCCACGCAGCCGGTGAGGCCAGCCACATCACCACACCCAGCAGCGCAACGACTCTACGTCTCACGGTCTCCCCTCCCCTGCAGCGTCCCGAAGCGCCTCCAGCGCTTCCCGGTCGGTCCACGAGCTGGCCAGACGGACCGCCTCCGCCAACGGCAGCCAGCGGTACTCCAGATGTTCGCGCGGGGAGATGTGCACAGACACCGGGGCGGGAAGCCCAAGCAGAAAGCGGTGTTCCCGGTTCTCGGTGACGCCGGGAGCGTAGCGGGCCCGCCAGGCGGGAAGGATGGGAAAGCGGCGCACGATACCCGTCTCCACCAGGTCGTCACCGGCCTCGATGCCGGTCTCCTCGCGTAGCTCGCGCCGCGCGGCCTGCAACGGCGTCTCCCCGTCACGCAGGGCGCCCGTCACCGACTGCCAGAAGTTGTCGGGCCGGGTGCGACGCAGCAGCAGCGCCTGGCCATCGGCGGTATGGACCACCACCAGCACCGATTCGGGACGCTTCCAGCCCATCTACGGACCGTCGCCGAAACCGCCTCGGCGCCTCCCGCCGTCACTCCACCTTCGGCTTCTTCGCCAGCCGGATCCCCAGCTCCTTGAGCTGCCGCTCGTCCACCTCCGCCGGAGCACTGGTGAGCAGACAGGCGGCGGTCTGGGTCTTGGGGAAGGCCATCACGTCACGGATCGAAGGCGCTCCGGCCATCAGCATCGCCAACCGGTCGAGGCCGAAGGCGATGCCGCCGTGGGGCGGTGCACCGTACTGCAGGGCATCCAGCAGGAAGCCGAACTTCTCCTGCGCCTCCTCCTCGCCGATCCCCAGGTGACGGAACACCAGCTCCTGCACCTCCGGTCGGTGGATACGGATCGAGCCGCCACCCACCTCGGAACCGTTGAGCACCATGTCGTAGGCCCGGGAGAGACAGGCGCCCGGATCACTGGAGAGCAGCTCCAGGTGCTCCTCGCGGGGCGAGGTGAAGGGGTGGTGGAGAGCCACCCAGCGGTTGTCGTCCTCGTCCCACTCGAACATGGGGAAATCCACCACCCACAACGGCTTCCAGCCCCGCTCCACAAGGCCGCGGTCATGACCCAGCTTCACCCGCAGGGCGCCCAGCGACTCGTTGACCACCGAGGCGCGGTCGGCACCGAAGAAGATCAGGTCGCCACTCTCGGCCCCGGTGCGATCGAGGATGGCGGCGATCACCTCGTCCGGCAGGAACTTCAGAATCGGCGACTGCAGCCCCTCGCGGCCGGCGGAGGCATCATTGACCTTGATATAGGCGAGCCCCTTGGCGCCGTAGATGCCCACGAAACAGGTGTAGTCGTCGATCTCCTTGCGGCTCAGCCCGCACCCCTTCGGCACCCGCAGCGCCGCCACCCGCCCGCGCGGATCGTTGGCCGGCGCCGAGAAGACCTTGAACTCCACCTCCTTCATGAGATCGGAGAGGGTCACCAGCTCCAGCGGGATGCGCAGGTCGGGCTTGTCGGAGCCGTAGCGCTCCATCGCCTCGGCGTAGCTCATGCGTGGGAACGGCGTGTGCAGCGGCACCTCCAGCACCCGGGCGAAGAGTTCGCGCATCATCTCCTCCATGAGCTGCATGATGGTCTCCTCGTCCACGAAGGAGGCCTCGATATCGAGCTGGGTGAACTCCGGCTGTCGGTCGGCGCGCAGATCCTCGTCGCGGAAGCAGCGGACGATCTGATAGTAGCGGTCGAAGCCGGAGATCATCAGCAACTGCTTGAAGAGCTGGGGCGACTGCGGCAGGGCGAAAAAGCTCCCCGGGTGGGTGCGACTCGGCACCAGGTAGTCGCGGGCGCCCTCCGGAGTGGCGCGGGTGAGCATGGGGGTCTCGATGTCGAGGAAGCCCTGCCCGTCCAGATAGCGGCGCATCTCGCGGGTCACCTGGTAACGCAGCCGCAGCCGGCGCTGCATCTCCGGCCGCCGCAGGTCGATGTAGCGGTAGCGCAGGCGGTGCTCCTCGGAGACATCGTCGTCGTCGAGCTGGAAGGGCGGAGTCCTGGCGGCGTTGAGGATCTCCAGGGTATGCCCCAGAACCTCCACCCTTCCGGTGGGCAGGTCGGGGTTCTCGGTCCCCTCGGGGCGGTGGCGCACCTTGCCGGTCACCTTCAGCACATACTCGCTGCGCACCCGCTCGGCGAGCATGAAGGTCTCCCGGGCATCGGGATCGAACACCACCTGGGCGATCCCCTCCCGGTCGCGCAGATCGATGAAAATGACGCCGCCGTGATCGCGCCGTCGATAGACCCAGCCGCACAGGGTCACTTCCTGATCGATATGGGACTCGTCCAGATGGCCGCAGTAATGGGTACGCATGGTGCCTCTTCCGTCTCGATGGATGTTCCGCAACCCCTTGATTCTCCGTTCAGGCAGAACATGAAGGGGGCAATCGCCGTGGAAAAAGGATGAAATGTTACGCTGGCCGCTCCCGGAGCACAATAGCGCCGTAAATGCGGCACACGGCGGACGGTAATACCGCCGGGAAAAAACGCGGGCTCCATGCCATGCTGGTTTCAAACAAGGAGCATCGCAGTCCCTTGAACCTGTTCGACCGGATCTACCAGCTTCACACCCTCCTCGCCAGCGCACGGCGGCCCGTTCCACTCCGCCGGCTGATGGAGGAGATGGAGTGCTCCAGGGCCACCGCCAAGCGAACCATCCGCGACATGCGGCTCCATCTGGGCGCACCGATCGAATATGACCGGGATTACAACGGGTACCATTACGACCCGCGCGCCGAACACCCTTACGAATTGCCCGGTCTGTGGTTCAACGGCTCCGAACTCTACGCCCTGCTGGCCACCCAGAAACTGCTTTCAGACGTCCAGCCCGGCCTGCTGGAGGCCCATCTCGAGCCACTGCGCCAGCGCATAGAGACCCTCCTCGAGACCCGCCACGCCACCGGCGGAAACGTCGCGGAGCGTATTCGCATCCTGCGCATGGCCGCACGTCCGCCGGGACGGCAGTTCGGCACCATTGCCGGCGCCCTGCTCCAAAGGCGGCGGATCGCCATCCGCTATCATGCGCGAAGCGACGATCAAACGACAGAACGGGTCGTTTCCCCGCAGCGCCTCATCCATTACCGGGACAACTGGTACCTCGAAGCCTGGTGCCACGAACGCGGCGGACCGCGCAACTTCTCCGTGGAACGCATCGTGGAAGCCCACCCAATGGACGAGCCCGCACAGGAGATGTCCGAAGAGGCGCTCGACCAACACTTCGCCACCGCCTACGGGATCTTCGCCGGACACCCCCGACACCGGGCAGTGCTCCGCTTCACGCCCGAGCGCGCCCGCTGGGTGGCAGAGGAGCAGTGGCACCCGAAGCAGGAGGGGCGACACCTGAAGGATGGGTC
>JALTLT010000238.1 GCA_027001815.1 Gammaproteobacteria bacterium
CGGACGTCGTAGAGATAGGCGCGCACCCGGTCGCCCGGGCGCATCGCCTCACGCGGGATGACGTGTTCGCGGGGAACCATCGCCTCGGCGTTGCCACCCAGGTCCACGTAGACGTTGCCGCGCTCGATGCGCTTCACCACGCCGGTGATCAGCTCGCCCACGCGATCCCTGAAGGCCTCCACCACCTGGGCCCGCTCCGCCTCCCGGACCTTCTGCACGATCACCTGCTTCGCGGTCTGGGCAGCGATGCGGCCGAACTCCACCGACTCGATCGGCTCCTCGATGAAGTCCCCCACCTGCACGTCGGGGTTGTCCAGCCGGGCGGCGCTGAGGGTGATCTGGCGCTGGGGGTGCTCCTGATCGGCATCGTCCTCCACCACTTCCCAGCGGCGGAAGGTCTCGTACTCGCCGGTATCGCGATCGATGCGCACGCGCACGTCGATGTCCGCCAGCCCCTGCTCGGTGGCGTAGCGCTTCTTCGCGGCCGACGCGAGCGCCGCCTCCATCGCCTCGAAAATGATCTCCTTGTCCACGCCCTTCTCGTTGGAGACGGCGTCGACCACCATCAGAATCTCTTTGCTCATTAACCTTTAGCCTCCACCCCGTCGGACTACCACTCGGGTTCCAGTCGGGCCTGCTCGACATCGGCAAACGGCAGACGGTATTCCTCGCCCTGCTCGTCCTCCAGGATCAGAACCTCGTCCTCTACCTGCCGGATCCTGCCACTCCAGTTGCGGCGACCCTCCACCGGCACTTCCAGCTTCAGCTTGACCCGGCTGCCGACGAACCGTCGGAAGTGGTCCAGACTGAACAGCGGCCGATCCAGGCCCGGCGAAGAGACCTCCAGCGTGTAATGTCCCCGGACGGCATCCTCCACGTCGAGGACCCCCGACACCTGGTTGGAGACCAGCGCGCAGTCGTCCACGTCGACCCCGCCCTCGCGATCGATATAGATCCGCAGGAGGCTGTTCCGCGGGCGATTGTGGAACTCGATGCCCACCAGCTCGTAACCGAGGGATTCCACCACCGGCCGGATGATGCGGTACAACTGTTCGGAGGCCTGTTTCATGGATATCCGCCGCGTAAACAAAAAGTGGGCCCAAGGCCCACTCCCAAGAAAGCTGGAAATTTCAGCGCGGCATTATACTAATAATTTCCATCCAAAGGCAAGTTCCGGGCACCTCTCCCGTCCACCGTTTGGGGAGACGAAAAGGGCCTTCGAAGGCCTTCTTTCCCGTCCGCTCTGTTCCCGGGATGGACCTCCTGCCCGCAGGGAGCGGAACCCTCCTACGCCCCGGATGACGTTCCGCTGCCAATTTGAGGTATGATCCCGCCATGGGAGACGGTACGGTCGGGACCGTCGGTCCTCTCCGATCCGCACCCCGAGCCGGACGTCCCCATCGACCCCCGGCGAGGGGGCGGTGGCCTCCCCCCATACCCAGGCATGGCAGCGAACATGAGCAAGAAACTCCCTCCCGGCTGCGGCGCCCAGCCCACCTGCGACCAGCTCATCGACATCATTCCCGGCCCGTTCGTGATCATCGACCGGGACTACCGCATCCTCGCCGCCAACCTCGAATACCGCCAACGCTACTGTCCCGACTGCGAGGAGATCGTCGGCCGTCACTGCTACGAGGTCTCGCACCGTTCCGCCGTCCCCTGCAGCCACCATGGCGAACACTGCCCCCTCGAGGAGGTGTTCACCACCGGTAGCAGCACCCAGGTGATGCACGTCCACTACGACAACGAAGGGGAGGAGGAGCACGTCCAGATCCAGGCGTCGCCGATTCTCGACGACGACGGCAACATCGCCTGCATGGGGGAGTTCCTCCAGGTGATCTACAACCGCCACGACCGGACCCAGTTGCTGGTGGGACGATCGCCGGTGATGATGCGCATGATCAGTCTGCTCCAGCGGGTCGCGCCCACCCGCACCACCGTCCTGCTGCAGGGGGAGAGCGGCGTCGGCAAGGAGCGGGTGGCCGAGTACCTCCACCAGTATTCGGAGCGAAGCCGGGGCCCCTTCGTGGTACTGGACTGCTCGGTCCTCCCCGAGAACCTCATCGAGAGCGAACTCTTCGGCCACGAGAAGGGCGCCTTTACCGGCGCCACCGGCTGCAAGCAGGGGCTCTTCGAGGCGGCCCATGGCGGCACTCTCTTCATCGACGAGATCGGCGAGCTGCCGCTGCCGCTCCAGTCCAAGCTGCTGCGCGCCCTCGAGACCGGCACCATCCGCCGCCTGGGGGGGACCGACGCCATCCAGACCGACGTACGGGTCATCGCCGCCACCAACCGCAATCTCCAGCACATGGTGGCCGACGGCACCTTTCGAGAGGATCTCTACTACCGCCTCTCCGCCTTCCCCGTGCGCGTCCCGCCACTCCGTGAGCACAAGGACGACATCCCGCTGCTCGCCGAGCACTTCCTCGAACAGGCGGAGGAGGGTCCGCGTCACCTGCCGCTCACCCCCGAGGTGATCGAGACCCTGCTGGGTTACGACTATCCCGGCAACGTGCGCGAGCTGCGCAACATCATCGAACGGGCCACCATCCTCGCCTACGAGGACAAGCTGGGTCCGGAGCACATCGTCTTCGAGTCGATGGGAGACGATCACCCCACCCCGCAGGCCACGCATCTCCCCTCACCCGCAGGCGGGCAGGCCCCACCACGCCCACGGCGGCGTGGCGCCCTGGACGACCAGAGAGTAAGGGAGGCGCTGAAGCGCGCCGGTGGCCATCGCCAGCGAGCCGCTGCCCTGCTCGGGATCAGCGAACGGACCCTCTACCGCTACATCCGCCGAATGCGGGAGCATGGCGAAGGCCTGGGCAGGGATCGATGAGCCGGGCACCGGCGGGGCGGATCACCCACGCCCCCTGCCGGTGCCACTATCGGCAAGGGATGCACGAACGAAAACGCCTGCTCGAGGCAGGCGCCGGGTTCGCACGAAATTGGTAGCGGGGGCAGGATTTGAACCTGCGACCTTCGGGTTATGAGCCCGACGAGCTGCCAGACTGCTCCACCCCGCATCAGGTGCTGCGCAGTGTACGCACATTGCCCGTTCATTTCAAGGGGCGGAGGAGGATTCTTTTGCCCCCCTCCGGGCAAGCGCGTTTCGTACCGGGAGATGGGGGCGGAAGAGCGGATTTCAAGCTCCCCGGAGAAGAAAACGGGCGCCCGAAGGCGCCCGTCAATACCTCAAACGCAACAGAGGAGGAAACCGCGTCTTACGGCTTCACGTAGAGGTATCCCATCTGCTCCAGATGAGCCACCTGCGCCACCCCGGAGGGCACCACCTCGGCATTCAGATTGATCTTGCTCTTGTCGATCTTCTTGCCACGGATGGTGTTGGCGCAGATCTGGAACTTGACGCCACGATTGGCCAGTTCCTGCACCTTGGACTCGAAGGTGTGTCCCTTCTTGTCGGTGGAGCCGTCCACCAGGGTGAAGGCGCCACTGGAGTGGGTGACGACGATGATATTGGCGTTCTCGTCACCCAGCGCGTTGAGGTGGTTGCGGACGTTGCGCAGGGCACCCCACGCCTTGTTGATGTCGTTGATGTGGTAGACCACATCCTGCTTGTAATAGCCATTCTTGGCCGGCTTGAGCTCCTGCTCGGCACCACAGCCGACGAGGGTGGAGGCGACAGCGGTGGCCGCGATCACGGTGAGAACTTTGTTCATACGCATCTGTTGTTACTCCTCCAAAGAGTATTTGTTCTGATTTGGGTAGGATACTTCTCAGGAATCCACCTCTCTTTTCATTGCAACACCCATTCCAGATCAGGGTAATCCCCTATAACAGACTGAATTTCATCAAACTTTCACACCCCCGGGAGAAGCCACCAAGGGCCGGTAGCACCTCGGATTCTGCAAAATGCACCGCCGGCCGCGAAAAATGGGGTGGATATTGCAACCTGGAGGGACGGCGTCACGAGCGCTCGCCATAACGCCGCAGTTTCCTCCAGAGGGTGGTCTTGTCGATGCCGAGGATGCGCGCCGCCTGGCTCTTCTTCCCCCCGGCACGGCGCAGCACGTGACGGATGTACGCCTCCTCCAGCTTCTCGAGGGGGATGAGATCCTCGGAGGGGAAGTAGCCGGGGGTGGCGGAGGGGGTCTCCGGTTCCTCACTCTCCCGCCAGCTCAGGAGAGGGCCGTCCGCCAGGATCACGCAACGCTCCACGGTGTTGCGCAGCTCGCGCACGTTGCCGGGCCAGTCGGCCTCGTAGAGACGGCGCATGGAGACCGAGTCGAACCCGGTGACCCGGCGGTCGTAGCGGCGGGCGAACTCCTCCACGAAGTGCTCCACCAGGGCCGGGATATCGTCCCTTCGCTCGGCCAGCGACGGGACCCGGATGTTGACCACGTTGAGGCGGTGATAGAAGTCGTGCCGGAACTCGCCCGCCCGTACCATCGCCTCCAGATCGCGATTGGAGGCGGCGATGATGCGCAGATCGATCTCGATGGGCACGGTACTGCCCACCCGGGTGATCCGCTGGTGCTCGATGGCACGCATCAGTTTCATCTGCATGCCATCGGAGATGTTGCTGATCTCGTCGAGAAAGAGGGTGCCGCCGTGGGCCTGCTCCATCAGCCCCCGCTTGCGCTGGGTGGCGCCGGTGAAGGCGCCCTTCTCGTGGCCGAAGAGCTCGCTCTCCAGCAGGGTCTCGGTCAGCGCCCCGCAGTCGATCACCACGAAGGGCGCCTCCGCCCGGGGGCTGGCGTCGTGCAGGGCCCGCGCCACCAGCTCCTTGCCGGTGCCCGACTCGCCGCTGATGATGACGTTGCAGCTCACCGACGCCACCTTCTCGACCGTATTGAAGAGGGTGCGCATCACCGGGGTGTCGCCGATCATGCCGAAACGGTTGCCACCGCCCCGGAGGCGCCGCTTGAGAAGCAGGTTCTCCCGCTTCAGGCGCTGAGCCTCGATGTTGCGTTCGATGGTGAGCCTCAGTTCCTGGAAGTCGAACGGTTTCTTGAGGAAATCGTTGGCGCCGAGCTTCATCGCCTCCACCGCGTTCTCCACGGTGGAGTAACCGGTCATCACCAGCACCGGAACGTCGGGGTCGAGATCCCGCACCCGGCGCAGCAGATCGAAACCGCTCATGCCGGGCATGCGCAGATCGGTGACGATGATGCTCGCCCCCTCCTGTTCGAAGTAGTTCAGACACGCCCGGGCATCGTCGAAGACCCGGCAGCGGTAACCGGCCCGGTCGCAGTTGCGCTGCATCACCGAACAGGTGACCGGATCGTCGTCCACAAACAGAAGTTCAACGGGTCTGTCCGGCGATTCTGGCATCCTCCTCCTCCTCGCTGCCCTTCTCCACCTCCCCGGCCACCACCGGCAGGGAGATGGTCACCTCGACACCGTGCGGACTCCGGTTCTCCAGCCGGATCTCGCCGCCATGCTGGCGGACGATCCCGTAGCTCACCGAGAGCCCCAGCCCCGTACCACTCCCCTCCGGCTTGGTGCTGAAGAAGGGATTGAACACCTTCGAAAGCAGTTCCGGCGGCACCCCCTCCCCTTCGTCGAGCAGACGAACCACCGCCCACTCCCCTTCCCTGTACGCCTCGATGCGAATGGTGCTCTGCGGCGGAGAGGCCTGGATGGCGTTGACCAGGAGATTGACCAGCACCTGCTGGAGCTGGCCCCGATCCCCCATCACCACGAGGGGCGACTCCAGGTCCAGCTCCACATTCAGCAGGGCACTGTCGAGGCGATGCCGGAACAGCACCAGCGTCTCCCGGATCAGCTCCTCGAGAGGAATCGGCCGACACTCCGGCTCGGTGCTGCGGGCGAAGTTGAGCACCCCCTGGACGATACGTGCACACCGCCGCCCCTCCTGCTGGATGGCGCTCAGGTCCGCCCGGATCTGGTGATCGGCGTCACCCAGGTTCTCCTCGACCAGCGCGGCCAGGGACATGATATTCATGAGCGGATTGTTGATCTCGTGGGCGATGCCGGCGGCGAGCTGGCCGGCGGCCGCCAGCCGCTCCGACTGGCAGGCGGCCTGCTGGGCCCGATCCCGCTCCTTCTCCGCCTCTTCCAGCTTCTCCGCCATGTAGTTGAAGGCGGACCCGACGCTGCCGATCTCGTCGCGGCGCTGACCGGGGTAACGCACCTGCTTGTCGCCGTTGGCGTAGCGCGTGATGATGCCGGCCAGCTCGCGCACCGGCCGTGAAAGGCCGCTCGCCGCCAGGTGGGCCATGGCCAGGCTCACCACCCCGAACAGGGCGATGAGCACGAAGATCCAGTGTCGCAACCCCTCCACCGGTGCCAGCACCGTCTGCCGGTCCACATCGATCACCAGCAACCAGTTGGCGTTGCGATCCGTGTAGGGGGCGTACTTTCGGTAGAAGAGGAGACGTTCACCGTCACCGGTCGCCTCCATGCCGGTCAGCCCTCCGCTCTTGATGCGTTCCCAGAGAGGTTTCCCCACCTCGGTGACGAAGTTGTAGCCGGTGCCCAACTGGTTGGCGAAACGGTGGTCCGGATCACGGTGGTAGAGGTAGATACCGTCCCGCTCGGCAACCTGGTCGTTGATCTCCACCAGGTAGGCGTTGCCCGGATAGCCTCCCAGGGCCGCCTCGATGGCGTCGTCCACCCGCTTGCCCCACATGTTGACGATGAGGAAACCCTGCTGGATCTCCAGGTCGTCACGCAGGGGCACCGAGTAGCGGATCATGGCGGGACAGAAGTCCACCTCCCCCTCCGCCTTGCCCCGCTCGAAGTCGGAGATGGAGATGGGACGCTCCGCCTCCACCGCCCTGCGGAAGAAAGGCTTGGCCGAGATGTTCTCCACGAAGGGCCACCCCCCCGGCCCTCCGTGCCTCTGGGGCACGATGTGCCCCTCCTTCACCTTGACCAGCGTCCTGCCCTCGATATCCGTGAAGCGGATCGCCTGGATGCTGGGGACCGTGGACTGGTAGTTGAGAAAGAAACTGGCCAGCTCGGCCATCTTCTTCTCGTAGATGCGCGGCTCTCCGTTCTCCACCAGCGAGGCGAAGTCCCGCACCACCGGCACCTTGGCCAGCCCCCTGGCCAGGGACTTCTGGGTCTCCATGAGAGTGTGGATCTCCTGGCCCATCTTGGCGAGGGTCTTGTGGAGTTCCACCGCGGCCCGGCGCTCGAGATCCGACTCCACCCTTTCCAGCACCACCAGAAGCAGGAAGAGCAGCGGAACCAGGGCCACCAGCAGGAGGGTAACGAAGAGTTTTTGCCTTACTGACATGAGGGGAAATCGTAACACAGGTTGCAAAATGCAGTCCATTTTCGTGCGATTCGTCAACGAGACATCGTCCCGATCCCGCGACAACGGCATTTTTCCGCCTTTTTCGGAGGGGGAAGGGGGGGGTATACTCCGTGGGGAGGAGGCCTTTCCCCGCCTCCCCTCCTCGGCGGGAGGCCCCCGAAACCGAACCTTTTCGGACTTCCGGCATCCAATTCGGATAGCATGGGCAACCGAAGAGCGACCGTCCCGAGGCCCGCCACCGAACACCCGCCGGGCGTCTCTCCGGGGGAGAGGCACGAGGAGGGGTTCATCCCGATGGTCATGACCCCGACCGCCTGCCGGGGAGGAGGGCCGGGGGATCGGACCGCGGTTTCCACAACGGCCTGCCACCTCAGGCCTACACGATCCAGGAAGACCATGAACCAGAAGCGAAACCTCTCCCGCCCGCAGCGCGGCTTTACCCTCATCGAAGTGATGGTGGTGGTGCTCATTCTCGGCCTGCTGGCCGCCTACATCGTCCCCAAGGTCGCCGGACGCGCCGACGATGCGCGCATCACCAAGGCCAAGCAGGACATCCGTATCCTCGAAAGCGCCCTGCAGATGTACAAGATGGACAACTTCTCCTACCCCTCCACCGACCAGGGGCTGGAGGCGCTGGTGACCAGGCCCGCCGGCGACCCCGAACCCAAGAACTGGCGGGAGGGGGGGTACATCAAGCGCCTCTCCCTCGATCCGTGGGGAGAGCCCTACAAGTACCTCAACCCCGGCATCCACGGGGAGATCGATATCTATTCCACCGGACCGGACCTCCAGTCCGACGAGGACGATATCGGGAACTGGAACCTCTGACAGCCGGCGCGGATGCCGACGATCTCCGCAAAGTGGGCCCGCCGATCCGCCGACCCGCCGGGCGGCCCCTCGCCCGGCGGCGATCCGCAATCGGCCCGGCGTCTCGGCCGTCCCGCAGCGACAGGAGGGTTCACCCTTCTTGAACTGATGGTCGTCCTCCTGGTGGCAGGCATCCTCCTGACCACCGTCCAGCTCACCGTGCCGGCCCGCCCCGACGCGGTGGTGGAGGAGTCGGCGCAGCGGCTCGCCGCCCTCACCCGCATCGCCCAGGAGGAGGCGATCATGCGCTCGCAGATGCTGGGTATCCGTTTCGACGAGGAGGAATACCGTTTCCTGCTCCTCCAGGGCCGGCAGTGGAGCGACCTGGACGATCCCCTGCTCCAGCCTCGTGAGATCGACGAGGCGTTGACCCTGGAGTTCGAGTTGCAGGGACCGCCCCATCCCGAAGAAGGGGAAGAGAGGGAGAAGCCGCCCGACCGGCGCAAACCACCGCAGGTGCTGATCTTCCCGGAGGGCGAGATGACGCCGGCCGAGGTCACCTTCCGCTGGAAGGAGGACGACAGCCACTGGACAACCGTCTACATCCGCGAGACGGGCGAGGTGGGGGTGGGAAGGGAAGAGAATGGCCGGTAGCCTCTCGCACTTTCATCGGGAGGGTGCGCTGCCCGGAGAGCGAGGAACCTCGCCCGGGGAGCGTTGGTGGCAGGGATGCCATCGACGAGCCCCGAGGGGCAGGGAGAGACCCTTCGTCCAGGGGGCAAGGGATGCTCTCCGAGCACCGCGCCACGGGGGGCGGGGCCGGGCTTTCCGGCGAAGCGGGAAGGAGAGCCGAAAGGGGGTCCCGGCGTCTCCCGGAAGGCGCTCTCCCCCCCTCGCCCGCTCCACCTGCAACGGCTTCACCCTCATCGAGGTGCTGGTGGCGCTGGTGGTGGTGGCCCTCGCCCTCGGCGCGCTGGTCGAGGCGGGCAGTGCCCACGTACGCAACGTGGCGTGGATGGGCGACCGGGTCCTGGCCCACTGGGTGGCCCTCAACAAGGCGGCGGAACTGCATGCCGGTCGGAGCTGGCCCCGTCCCGGTCACTCCAATGGCACCACGGAGCTGGCGGATCGCCGTTGGAGATGGGCGATGAAGGTGGAGAACACCTCCGACGAGACGGTGCGGCGGGTGGAGATCACCGTCCATCGCGAGGAGGACGACCGCGACGCCTCGCCACTCGAGCGACTGACTCTCTTCCTGGGCAAGCCATGAGACCCCTTCGATTCCACGGCCCGTCTCTCCGCGCCCCTGGTCGCCTCCCCCGCCAGAGCGGCTTCACCCTCCTGGAGATCATGGTCGCTCTGGCGATCTTTGCCGTGCTCTACGCCCTGGCGATCGTCGCCGTCCAGGTGGTGCTCGACGGCCGGCAGAGTTCCGATGCCCGGCTGGAGCGGATCGGGGCGCTGCAGGTCACCTTCCGCTTCCTGCAGAACGACATCAACCAGGTGATCCGGCGCCCGGTACGCGACGAACTGGGCGAGGTCCTCCCCGCCCTGCGCGGCGGCGGCATCGCCCCCCGCTACCACCTGGAGCTGACCCGGGGCGGCTGGTTCAACCCCCTTGGGCAACCGCGCCCCTCCCTCCGGCGGGTCGCCTGGCGGGTGGCGGAGGAGCGTCTGGAGAGGCTCACCTGGGACGTGCTCGATCCGGTGAGCGGAACGGAACCCCATCTCCTGCCCTTGCTGGAGGAGGTGGAGAGGATGGAGATCCGCTTTCTCGACGAGGAGGGGAAATGGCACACCGCCTGGCCCCCCCTGGACGAAAACGGAACCCCTCTCGCCGATCGCCTGCCGGTGGCGGTGGAGGTGACCCTGGAGCTGACCGACATGGGACGTGTACAGCGCCTGATGCTCGCGGCGGGGGGCTGACATGGCACCGCGCCTTCGCTCACTCTCCTCTTTCCGGCGGCAACGGGGCATCGCCCTCCTCACTGCCCTGCTGCTGGTCTCCCTGGCCACCGTGGCGGTGGTGGCGATGACCGCCAGCCAGCAGCTCGGCATCCGCCGCCTGGAGAATACCCTGCGCAGCGACCAGGCGTGGCAGTACGCCCTCGGCGGAGAACTCTGGGCCCGCGGAATCCTGGCCCGCGACTACAAGGACGACGGGCAGGAGCGGGTGGACGACCTGAGCGAGGAGTGGGCGATCCGGCTGCCGCCCCTGCCCATCGAGGGCGGAGAGATCGCCGGAGCGCTGGTGGACCTGCAGGGGCTCTTCAATCTCAACAACCTGGAGACCCCCCCCCAGGAACGGCAGGGGGAGCCCCCTCCCACACCCTGGCTCGATCTCTTCCGCCGACTGCTTCGGCTGCTGGAGATGGACGAACGGATCGCCGAGGCTGTACAGGACTGGATCGACACCGACACCGTCCCCCGTTTTCCCGGCGGGGCGGAAGACGGCGACTATTTCGACCGCAAGCCGCCCTATCGGGCCGGCAACGGCCCGCTGGCCGATGTCTCGGAGCTGCGCACCGTGGCCGGTATCGACGCCGAAGGGTATGCCCGCCTCCAGGCCGTGGTGACGACCCTCCCGGAAAAGGGGGTGCGCATCAACGTCAACACCGCCCCCGCGCTGCTCATCCAGGCCCTGGACGACGCCATCGACGCCTCCGCCGCCACGGAACTGGTGCGCAGACGGGAGAAGAAGACCTATGTTAAAGTTGACGACTTCATCCAGGAGCTGGAATCGATCGTGGGAGAGGATCTGAAGGATCCCGAAGGGATCAAGTCGCTCATTGCCGTCAACAGCCACTATTTCCAGGTGGACAGCCAGGTGATCCTCGATCGCGCGCGCCTGCGACTGCTGGGTCTCCTCCATCGCGACGACGAGGGCCGGATCCGGATCGTCCGCCGCTGGAGGGAGCTCTTCTGAATGGCTGCCATCCGTTACATCCGTCTCCTGGCCGAACCGGCCGGAGAAGTGGAGTGGATGGAGTCGGGGGAAGGGGCCGCCCCTGCCCGGGGGCCCCTCGACTCCCTGCCTCCGCTCTCGCCGGGCACGCGGGTGGTGGCGCTGGTCCCCGCCGGGCGGGTACTCGTCACCCGTGTCCAGCTCCCCACCCGCACCCGCAACCAGACCCTGCAGGCCCTCCCCTACGCCCTCGAGGATCTGGTCACCGAGCCGGTGGAGGCGCTCCATTTCGCCCTCGGTCGACGCGACGGCAGCGGACGCTGGGTGGTGGCGGTGACCAGCCGGGCCGACCTGGAATCGTGGCTCGAACGGCTGGGCAGCGCCGGTCAGCGCCCCGACCGGATGGTCTCCGAGATCCACCTCGCCCCCGGGGGAGAGGAGGAGTGGTCGGCCCTCTGTCTGGGAGGGGAGGCCCTGGTACGTACCGGTCCGGCCACCGGATTCGGCTGCGAACGGGAGAATCTCGACCTGCTCCTCGCCGGTGCCCTGCAGGAGATCTCCGCGGAAGAGCGGCCGGCACGCATCCGGCTGCTCGGCTGCACCGCCGGCCCCACCCTCACCCGCGTGGCGAGCGGGCTGGAGACGGAGATCGGCGAGGAGGAGACCCCCATGCCGTTCTCCGCACTGACCGCGGGCGGCCTGCCTGGAGAGGCCATCGACCTGCTCCAGGGGGAGTACTCCCGCAGCCAGTCGATCGCCACCATGATCCGGGCCTGGGCCCTTCCCATGGGACTGCTCGCCTCCCTGGGGGGGGTCTGGGCTGCCGGTCAGTACCTGGAGTACCGGACCCATCTCGATCGGGCGCAGGCGCTGCAGGAAGAGATCGAACAGCTCTACCGCCAGGCCTTTCCGGGCGAGCACAAGGTGGTGGACGTGCGCAAGCAGGTGGAACCGAAACTGGCCGCCTTGCGCAAGGGCGCCGGGGGGGGTGGATTCCTCCCCCTGCTGGGCCGCATCGCCCCCCTTCTCAAGGGTACAGAGGTGAGCCAGGTCAACGGCATCAGCTACCGCAACGGCCAGCTCGACCTGGACCTCACCCTGCGTGACCTGCCGGCCCTCGACTCCCTGCGGGACGCCCTGCAGCAGAGAGGGCTGGAGGTGGAGATCCGCTCCGCCAGCGCCGGCGAGAAGTCGGTCGCGGCGCGACTCAGACTGAAGGAGGGTGGCGCATGAGGGAGTGGTTCCTCTCCCGCGAGCCGAGAGAGCGGGTGATCCTCGTCGTCGCCGCCATATTGACCCTCGGGGTTCTGCTCCACATGGTGATCGTCGAACCGCTCACCGAGGCGAGTCGGCGGGCGGTTCGGCTGGAGGAGAGCCGCCAGGCGACCCTCGTCTGGCTGAAGAGCGCCCTGCGCGAGCTGGATTCGCTGAGGGGCCGGCAATCGACGGCTCCCGCCGCCGGCGGCCAGTCACTGCTCAGCCTGGTGGACCGCACGGCGCGTCAGGCCGGCCTGCGGGATCGACTCAAGAAGGTGGAGCCCAGGGGATCACAGCAGGCCCAGCTCTGGTTCGAGGAGGTGCCCTTCGACCGGCTCGTGAGCTGGCTCGGCGAACTCCACGGCCGGCACGGTTACCGGGTGGTCTCCATCACCATCGATCGCCAGGAGGGGGAGGGGCTGGTCAACGCCAGGCTCCTCATCGGGCTGCCCAAATGAAGCGCGCCCTGTTTCTCGTCTTCACCTTCCTGCTCACCTGGCTGGTGGCGATGGTGGTGACGGCACCCGCCCCGTGGCTCCATGGGCGAATCGCCGATCGCCTGCCGGTCACCTTGACCGGTATCGAGGGGACCCTCTGGCACGGCAGGGCACGCTCCGTGCAATGGAACGGCCGGCCACTGGCGCGCCTGGAGTGGAGGTGGCGGCCCTGGCGGCTGCTGCTGGCCGACCTGGAGCTGGGCATCACCCTCCACAGCGGTGCCCATCTCCTGGAAGGCGCGGCCGGCATCGGCGTGGGAGGCGCCTACCTGCGTGAGCTGGCGGGGACGCTTCCGGCACCCCTGCTGGGCCGGCTGCTGAAGATCGAGGCACCCCTGGAGGGCGAGGTGGTGGTGGACCTGGAGTACCTCGCGGACGGAGAGGAGGGTCCCGAGATCGAGGGCACCCTGGCATGGCGGGAGGCAGCCCTCGGCGGCAAGAAGCCGATCCCCTTGGGCGAGATCCTCCTCGAACCGGATCTGGAGGAAGGCAGGAGAGGCTTGAAGATCCGCGACCGGGGAGAGGGACCACTGCGCCTGGAGGGAGAGATCACCTTCGATGCCCGGGGTTTCCACCTCGATCTGCTGGCGACCCCCCGCGAGAGTGCCGACCGGCAACTGGTCACCGCCCTCAAGCTGGCCGGTCGCCGGGAACGAAACGGCGGCTACCGGATCAGTTACGATGGTAGGATGTAGATCGACCGACCCGCGGGGCCCGGCACCCGGCAGGCTCCGCTCACCCACATCAACGGACAGAAGAATGAAACGAAGCAGCCCCGATCGCTACCAGACCCAACCCTTGTGGCCGGCCCAGGGGCTCCGGTACGGGCGTCTTCTCACCCTGATCACGGTGCTGATCCTCCTCCCCCTGTCGGCACGCGCAGAGCCGGTCACCCTCAACCTGAAGGGGGCCGACATCGAGGCACTCATCAACCTGGTCTCCCAGGTGACCGGCCGGAACTTCGTCATCGACCCGCGGGTGAAGGCCCAGGTGACCGTCGTCTCCTCCCATCCCATCGAGAAGGATCAGCTCTACGAGATCTTCCTCTCCGTGCTGGAGGTGCACGGCTTCACGGCGGTGGCGTCCGGCGACATCGTCAAGATCCTGCCCGACGTGAAGGCGAAGCAGAATGCCGTCCCCCTGACCGACGAGCTGCCACCCGGTGACACCGTGATCACCCAGGTGATCCGCCTGGAGAACACCAACGCCACCCAGTTGGTTCCGTTTCTGCGCCCCCTGATCCCCCAGCAGGGGCATCTCGGCGCGCTGGCCAACTCCAACGTGCTGGTGATCACCGACCGCGCCTCCAACGTCCGGCGGATCCTGGAGATCATCCGCCGGGTCGACGTCGCCTCCGACAACAAGATCGACATCATCCCCCTCAAGCACGCCTCCGCCTCCGAAGTGGCGCGCATCCTCGACTCCATCTACGCCAAGAGCGCGGGCAAGGGGGCCGGCGGCCAGCCGAGCGTGCGCATCGTCGCCGACGACCGGACCAACAGCGTGCTCCTCTCCGGCGACCCCACCCAGCGCACCCAGCTCCACCGCATCATCGCGGAGCTGGACACCCCCCTCGCTTCGGCCGGCAACACCCACGTGGTCTACCTCCACTACGCCAAGGCCGCCGACCTGGTGCCGGTGCTGCAGGGAATCAGCGACACCCTGGCCGAGGAGCGCAAGAAGGGACAGCAGAAGGCGACCACCCTGCCCATCAGCATCCAGGCGGACGAGACCTCCAACGCCCTGGTGATCACCGCACCACCCGATATCTACCGCTCCCTCTCCTCGGTGATCCGCAAGCTGGACATCCGCCGCGCCCAGGTGCTGGTGGAGACCATCATCGCCGAGATCGCCTTCGACAAGAAACGGGAGCTGGGGACCCAGTGGGTATTCGACGCCTCCCCCTCCGGCGCCGGTCCGGTCGGCGTGATCAACTTCGGCGGCTCCAACAGCATCGTCGCCATCGGCGGCGCCCTCGACGCGGGCACCCCGCCGGCGCTGGGCGAAGGGGCCTTTCTCGGCATCGGCCAGTTCGACAGCGATGTGCTCAACTTCGGCGTGCTGGTCAACGCCCTGGCCAACGACGCCAACAGCAACATCCTCTCCACTCCCAGCCTGGTGACCCTCGACAACCAGGAGGCGGAAGTGGTAGTGGGCAAGACGGTGCCCTTCGTCACCGGCTCCTACACCACCACCGGCACCACCGGCACGCCCGGCAACCCCTTCCAGACCATCGAGCGCCAGGACATCGGTCTGACCCTCAAGGTGACGCCCCAGATCAACGAGGGCAACGCCATCAAGCTGGACATCGAACAGGAGATCTCCTCTATCAGCAACAGCTCTGCCGGGGCGGTGGATCTGGTCACCGACAAGCGCTCCATCCGCACCACGGTGATGGTTGACGACGGTCAGGTGGTGGTGCTGTACGGCCTGCTGGACGACTCGGTCCAGGAGCTGGAGCAGCGGGTGCCGGTGCTGGGCGATCTGCCGGTCCTGGGCCATCTCTTCCGCTACAACAGCAGCAACAAGATCAAGCGCAATCTGGTGGTCTTCCTGCG
>JALTLT010000239.1 GCA_027001815.1 Gammaproteobacteria bacterium
GGTGGCCGATCTGGAGGACATCTATCTCTATACGGTGGACGACCTGCAGGACATCATCCAGGAGAGCCTCAAGTCACGACAGGAGGCGGCCAGCCAGGCGGAGGAGATGATCGACGTCCAGGTGGCCCACTTCATGGAGTGGCTCCGCTCGCTGGACGCGGCAGACACCATCCGCACTCTCCGGCAAGGGGCGGAGGCCACTCGGGACGAGGTGCTGCACAAGGCCCAGGCCATGCTGGGGAAGGGGAAACCGCCGGCCGAAGTGCTCCAGTTCCTGGCCAACACCCTCACCAACAAGCTTCTCCACGCCCCCAGCAGCCGGCTGCGCCAGGCGGCCGCCGAGGGGCGGATCCACCTGGTGGAGAGCGCCCGGGAGATCTTCTCCCTCGACCCCCCCGACGGCCAGTGAATCCGTTCCCGCGATGAAGGAGTCGCTCCAGCACAAGCTCGAGGAGCTCGCCAGCCGCCACCAGGAGCTGGCCGCCCTGCTCGCCGATCCCGAGGTGATCGGTGACGTGGCCCGCTTCCGCGATCTCTCCCGCGAATACGCCCAGCTCTCCCCCGTCGTCGAGCAGTTCCACCAATACCGCGAGGCACAGGCGGGTCTCGAGGGCGCGCGCGAACTGATGGCGGATCCCGAGATGCGGGAACTGGCGGAGGAGGAGCTGAGAGAGGGGGAGAGGCGTCTCCAGCATCTGGAGGAGGAGCTGCAGAAGCTTCTGCTCCCTCGCGACCCCCATGACGAGAGCAACATCTTCCTGGAGATCCGTGCCGGAACGGGAGGAGACGAGGCGGCGCTGTTCGCCGGAGACCTCTTTCGCATGTACAGCCGTTACGCCGAACGCAAGGGGTGGCGGGTGGAGATACTCAGCGAGAGCTCCGGCGAACACGGCGGATACCGGGAGATCATCTGCCGGATCGTCGGCCGCGGCGCCTGGTCGCGCCTCAAGTTCGAGTCGGGCGCCCACCGGGTGCAGCGGGTCCCGGAGACCGAATCACAGGGGCGCATCCACACCTCCGCCTGCACCGTGGCGGTCATGCCCGAGGCCGACGAGGTGGAGTGCATCGAGATCAACCCCGCCGACCTGCGCATCGACACCTTCCGGGCGTCAGGGGCCGGGGGCCAGCACGTCAACAAGACCGACTCGGCCATCCGCATCACCCATCTCCCCACCGGCACCGTGGTGGAGTGCCAGGACGAGCGCTCCCAGCACAAGAACCGGGCCCGGGCCATGGCCCTGCTCCAGGCGCGACTCCTCGCCGCGGAGCAGGAGCGCCAGCGGGCGGAACAGAGCGCCACCCGGCGTCAACTGGTGGGCAGCGGCGACCGCTCCGAGCGGATCCGTACCTACAACTTTCCCCAGGGAAGGGTCACCGACCACCGCATCAACCTGACCCTTTACAAGCTCCCGGAGATCCTCGAGGGGGATCTCGATCTGCTGGTGGAGCCGCTGGCCCAGGAGCACCAGGCGGAACTGCTGGCGCAGATGGCCGAGGAGAGCGCATCGCCTTGAATCGTACGGTAGAGACGCTCCTGCGGGAGGCGACGGCGCGACTGACGGGGATCGGCGACACACCGCGGCTCGACGCCGAACTGCTGCTCTGCCATGCGATCGACAGGCCCCGGAGCTGGCTCTTCGCTTGGCCGGAGCAGATCCTGGAGGGGGAGGCGGTCCGGCGCTTCGACAAGCTGGTGGAGGAACGCTTGCGGGGCGTACCCATCGCCTATCTGGTGGGGAGACGGGAGTTCTGGTCTCTCGATCTGGAAGTGACACCCGACACCCTCGTTCCACGCCCGGAGACCGAACGGCTGGTGGAGCTGGCCCTGGAACGTCTCCCCCCCGACAGCCGCGGCTGGGTCGCCGACCTGGGAACCGGCAGCGGCGCCATCGCCCTCGCCATAGCCCGGGAGCGCCCCGCCTTGCAGGTCGTCGGCATCGATCAGAGCGGCGCGGCCTGCCGGGTGGCGACCGGCAATGCCCATCGCCTCGGTCTCGGCAACGCCCACTTCGTCCGGGGCCACTGGGCCTCGGCCCTGGCCCCCTCCAGGCTCCTCATGATCGTCTCCAACCCCCCCTACGTGGAGGAGGGGGATCCCTGCCTGAGCCGGGGCGATCTCCTTCACGAACCCCGCTCCGCACTCACGGCCGGGAGAGACGGACTCACCGCCTTCCGAACCCTGCTCCCCTCTGCAGTGGCCGCACTCCAGGCGGGCGGGTGGCTGCTGGTGGAACACGGCGAGGAGCAGGGCCGGGTCGTGGAAGCGCTTCTCAGAGGTGCCGGCCTGCAGGAGGTGAGCGACCACACCGACCTCGCCGGTCGGCCCCGGGTCGCCATCGGCAGGGTAGCCGCATCGGCCGCATCCTGAACGCGAGGTCAACCCGAAAATTGCATTAACAGGCTGCTGAAAGACACCGTTTTTCGGCAGCCTGTCGGCCTTTGATGGGCCATCGGGTTCTGGTGTATTCCGCGGGGCCCCGAGAGGCGGAAGGCCCTGCCGGGGGCGTTGGCGGCAAGGATGCCGCCGACGAGCCCCCAGGGATGGGTTCACGGCGTCCCCCGGCAGGGCCTTCCCGCCTCTCGGGGCGGAGTGACCTTCAGCTTGAAGTCCGTCAGGCTGCCAGTCTCATTGAAAACGTGAGGAAGCCGGAAATCGCATTTTCGGCTTCCGGCGTTGAAAAGGGCCAGGACTGCCTTTTTCAACATCCTGTGAAGGAGAAGCCCCTACAACAAGCCCCTACAAAACACTTGATTATTGTCACCAAAGCGCTAGGATTGTGACATGGAAGGGCGAGAAGACATCCTGACCCAGAGGCGCGAAATCCACTTCTGTGGCCTCAATCCTCATCGGGATCACGCCCGCGAGGCCTCCCAATTGCTGGGGGAGCAACCGGGCGTCATCGAGGTGATGCCGGTGAGTCGTCTCTTTCTCCATGTCACCTATAGGCTCGACGAGACCTGCCTGCAGGCCCTCGAGGAGCTTCTCGTCGACAACGGTTTCCATCTCGACAGCAGCCTTCTCTTCAAGCTGAAACGCGCCCTCTACTACTACACCGAACGGGTGAAACGGGATAACCTGGGGTGTGGTCGGGGCTCGACCAATTGCACCACCCGCGTCTTCGTCAGTCGTTACAGCCGTCTTCCGCACGGTTGCCGTGACAGCCGTCCCGAGCACTGGCGCCGCTACCTGTAGGACATCTCCCATCTTCCGACGGGATTTCCCTCCCGACACCCCCCCGCTGGATCTCCCATGCCCGGTCGGGGCATGCGTCGAATCGGCACCCGGATCACCCCACCCCCGGGGTACCGCCGGCCGAACACGGTGGGCCTGGCCGTGGCGATCACTCGCCGGAAATGTGAATTCATCACCTTGTATCGAGACCGGACAGGGCCTACCATGCCGCCTCCGACAACTCGCCACACAAGGAAATGACCATGGAAATCAAGAGGTTTTCGACGCTCATCCCCCTTCTCGCGTGCACTTCCGCAACCGCCGGCGTGCTCCCGGAGGGGAGCTGGAAGAGCACCGCAGAGTTCGGCCTGGTGGCCACCGGCGGCAACACGGAGACGACCAGCCTCAAGGCCCGCGCGACCGTGAGTCTCGAGACCATGGAATGGCTGCACTCCGTCACCGCCGACGCGCTGAACACCAGCGACGAGAACGGTACCACCGCAGAACGCTATTTCGCAGGCATCAAGAGCGAGTACAAGCTGGGTGAGAAGAGCTTCCTCTATATCATGGCGGACTACGAGGACGACCGTTTCGCGGGATTCGATTATCGTCTCAGCGAATCGGTGGGCTATGGACGCACCTTCCTGGAGAACGACACCTGGCTGCTCAAGGCGGAGGTGGGCCCCGGTGCGCGGCAGACCCGGTACAACGACGAGAGTCACGACAGCGAACTCACCCTGCACACTGCCGGTTCCCTCGGATGGCAGATCTCGGCCAGCAGCCGTTTCACCCAGGATCTCAGCATCGACTTCGGCTCCGACAACACCGTGACCGAATCGGTCAGCGCGGTCACTTCCAGTATCGTCGGCAACCTGGCGATGAAGGCCTCCTTCAGCGTCAAGCACAACTCCGAGGTACCGCCCGACACCGAGAAGACCGATACTCAGCTCACCATGACACTGGTCTATACCTTCTGACCGTTCTGCATCGGGGGCATAATCGGGATAGGGGCGGTCAGCATAGCTGACCGAGCCCCTCCCACACCACCCGGCATGCGGTTCCGCACCGGGCGGTTCGGGAAGTTGAGGTCATGAGAG
>JALTLT010000240.1 GCA_027001815.1 Gammaproteobacteria bacterium
GGGGTGATTCATGAGGGGGAGATCCCCTCAAGATCGCCCCGCGACGGCCGACCCAAGGGGGAGATATGCAGCGGAGCGGAACCCATGGAATTCCTCGATTACCTCAAGGTGATGGTGATGAAGGAGGCCTCCGACCTCTACCTTACCACCGGCGCACCGGTGAGCGCCAAGATCCACGGTGTGCTCAAGCCGCTGGAGAACGCCACCCTCCCCGCCGGTCGGGTGAAGGAGATCGCCTGGTCGCTGATGGACGAGGAGCAGATCGCCCAGTTCGAGCGCCGGCCGGAGATGAACATCGCCCTCTCCCAGCCCGGCATCGGCCGCTTCCGGGTCAACATCTTCAAGCAGCGCAACCAGGTAGCGATGGTGGTGCGCCACATCAAGACCCATATCCCCACCATGGAGGAACTGGGGCTCCCCTCGGTGCTGGCCAAGATCGTCATGGCCAAGCGGGGGCTGGTGCTCTTTGTCGGCGCCACCGGCGCCGGCAAGTCCACCTCGCTGGCCTCCCTCATCGACTACCGCAACCGCCACTCCAGCGGTCACATCATCACCATCGAGGACCCCATCGAATTCGTCCACTCCCACAAGAAGAGCATCGTCAATCAGCGGGAGGTGGGGATGGACACCGACTCCTATGCCGACGCCCTGAAGAACACCCTGCGCCAGGCCCCGGACGTGATCCTGATCGGTGAGATCCGCGACCAGGAGACCATGCAGCACGCCATCGCCTTCGCCGAGACGGGGCACCTGGCCATCTCCACCCTCCACGCCAACAACGCCAACCAGGCGCTGGAGCGGATCATCAACTTCTTCCCCCAGGAGCGGCACAAGCAGCTCCTGCTGGATCTCTCCCTCAACCTGCGCGCCTTCGTCTCCCAGCGGCTGATCCCCTCCCTGCAGGGCAAGCGGGTGGCGGCCTTCGAGATCCTGCTCGGCACCCCCCTGGTGTGCGACATGATCAAGCGGGGAGACGTGGCGGAACTCAAGGACGTGATGGAGAAATCGGAGAACCTGGGCATGCAGACCTTCGACAGCGCCCTCTTCAAGCTTTGGGCAGCGGGCCGCATCTCCGAGGCGGAGGCGCTGCGCAACGCCGACTCGGCCAACAACCTGCGCCTGCGCATCAGCCTCAGCAAGGCGGCCCCACGGGTGCAGAAGCCGGAGACCACGCAGGACCTGAGCCTGCTGGAGGAGGACGACTGAAGGCGGCACCAGCCCCCGGATACCGCCCCGAACAGGATATTGAAAAAGGCCGTCCTGGCCGTTTTCAACCCCGCAAGCCGAAAATGCGATTTCCGGCTTCCTCACGTTTTCAATGAGGCCGGCAGCCTGTTGGTCATTCCAAAGCCAGCGGCTCCAACGCCGTCCGCGGGCCGGCAGGCGGCGACCTGTCAATACAAGGTCAATCGGGTCTAGGGACACCAGGCGAGTGCCGGAGTCCCGAACACGATATGGTTGCCGGGTCAATAATGGAAAAGCCCCGCCGAAGCGGGGCTTTTCCGTCATGCCGAAAAGGCAGGTAGAGGGGCCTTACATCATGCCGCCCATGCCTCCCATGTCACCCATGTCGGGGGCAGCGGCCTTCTCCTCCTTCGGCACCTCGGCGACCATCGCCTCGGTGGTGATGAGAAGACCGGCCACGGAGGCGGCGTTCTGCAGCGCGGTACGGGTCACCTTGGTGGGATCGAGGATACCCATCTCCACCATGTCGCCGTACTCGCCGCTGGCGGCGTTGAAGCCGTAGTTGGCCTCCCCCTCCTTGACGTTGTTCAGCACCACGGAGGACTCGATGCCGGCGTTGGAGACGATCTGGCGCAGCGGCTCCTCCATCGCCCGCAGGGCGATCTTGATGCCCACGTCCTGGTCGTCGTTGTCGCCCTTGAGATCGGCGATCTGGCTGATCACCCGCACCAGGGCGACACCACCACCGGGGACCACACCCTCTTCCACCGCGGCACGCGTCGCGTGCAGGGCGTCCTCCACGCGGGCCTTCTTCTCCTTCATCTCCACCTCGGTGGCGGCACCCACCTTGATCACCGCCACGCCGCCGGCCAGCTTGGCGACGCGCTCCTGCAGCTTCTCGCGATCGTAGTCGGAGGTGGCCTCCTCGATCTGGGCGCGGATCTGGTTGACCCGGGCCTCGATCTCCTCGGGCTTGCCGGCACCGTCGATGATGGTGGTCTCCTCCTTGGTCACCACCACCTTCTTGGCACGACCCAGATCCTCCAGGGTGGCCTTCTCCAGGGAGAGACCCACCTCTTCGGAGATCACGGTACCGCCTGTGAGGATAGCGATATCCTGCAGCATCGCCTTGCGCCGGTCACCGAAGCCGGGCGCCTTGACCGCGCACACCTTGACGATACCGCGGATGGTGTTGACCACCAGGGTGGCGAGCGCCTCGCCCTCCACGTCCTCGGCGATGATCAGCAGCGGCTTGCCCGCCTTGGCCACACCCTCGAGCACCGGCAGCAGGTCACGGATGTTGGAGATCTTCTTGTCGAACAGGAGGATCAGCGGATCGTCCAGCTCCACGGACATGTTCTGCTGGTTGTTGACGAAGTAGGGGGAGAGGTAGCCGCGATCGAACTGCATGCCCTCCACCACGTCGAGTTCGTTCTCCAGGCCGGAGCCCTCCTCGACGGTGATGACCCCCTCCTTGCCCACCTTGGCCATGGCGTCGGCGATGATGCGGCCGATCGCCTCGTCGGAGTTGGCGGAGATGGTGCCCACCTGGGCGATGGCGGTGTCGTCCTCGCAAGGCTTGGAGAGCTCGCGCAGCTTCTCGGTGGCGGCCACCACCGCCTTGTCGATGCCCCGCTTGAGATCCATGGGGTTCATGCCGGCGGCGACCGCCTTCATGCCCTCGCGCATGATCGCCTGGGCCAGGACGGTCGCGGTGGTGGTGCCGTCACCGGCCACGTCGGAGGTCTGGGAGGCGACCTCCTTCACCATCTGCGCCCCCATGTTCTCGAACTTGTCCTCCAGTTCGATCTCCTTGGCCACGGAGACCCCGTCCTTGGTGACGGTGGGAGCACCGAAGCTCTTCTCCAGCACCACGTTGCGGCCCTTCGGGCCGAGGGTCACCTTCACGGCATTGGCCAGAATGTTCACGCCGCGCACCATCTGATGGCGGGCGTCGTCACCGAACTTCACGTCTTTCGCAGTCATCTTCTCTCTTCCTCTCGCAATCCTGTGTGATTCCGTGGCGGGTCGGAAACGGGGCTCAGCCCTCGATGACCGCCATGATATCCTCTTCGCGCATCACCAGCAGCTCTTCGCCCTCCACCTTCACCTCGGTTCCGGAGTACTTGCCGAAGAGCACCTTGTCACCGACCTTCACGTCGAGGGGGCGAACTTCGCCGTTTTCCATGATCTTGCCGTTGCCGACGGCGACCACCTCACCCTTGACGGGTTTCTCCGCCGCGGTGTCGGGAATGACGATGCCACCGGGGCTGGTGCGCTCCTCTTCCATACGTTTGATGATCACGCGATCATGAAGCGGACGAATGTTCATCGAAACAGTCTCCTTGCTATTTTGGGGTTTCGCGTACAGACGGGTATGATGATGGGAGACTTTCCCGAGAATCGGTTAGCACTCTCATCGTTTGAGTGCTAATAATAGCGACGAATGTCGGGGAGTCAAGGCGCGTCAGAAATAAAAATTTTCTATCCTTTTCAACTCGATCATTCTTCTCTTCTATAATCACCCTCGATGAGTCGCCCACCCCCTCCCGACGGTGGCGGGCCCGGCGGAAAGAACCAGAAGATCCGCTTCACCACCCATGCCGCCACCGCGCGCCGGATGGGGGGTATCATCATCAGCAGGCCCACCCCGTCGCTCAGGGGACCGGGCAGCATCAGCAACGTCCCGCCCAGCAGCACCATCAGACCCTCCACCATGGAGCGCTCCGGCGTCTCGCCCTGGGCCATGCGGAGCTGCGCCTCACGCAGGGTGGCGAGCCCCTGATGGCGTACGAGCTGGACCCCCAGCACGGCGCTGAAGACCACCAGGATCACGGCGTTGAGGGCACCGATCACCGAGCCGAGCTGGATCAACAGGTAGAGATCGACCAGGAAGCCGATCAGAAGAAGGAGCGGGCCGCGAAGCCCCGGGGTGGTGGCGTACACGCAAGCCTCCCGGTCGCATGGATTGGGATGGGGACGCACCCTCGCGCGCCCGTTCCGGAGGTAGATGGGGGCAGAGGGGGCGGGTCTCAAGGAAACTCTGAACAATTCATCCCTGAATTGTCAGAGTACGGGAGCCGAAAAACGCGGTTTTCGGCTCCCTTGCAAAATCGATCACCTGCGGTGATCGATTTTGGCGGCACATCCCTGTGCCGCAGGAATCTCTGAATAAATCAGAGATTCCTCAAGTATGCCACAATCCATCGCCCCTCTCCCGAGCCGGCGACCCGCCGCTCCCACCCGGTCGGCTCGCCCGGCCCGGGCAGCCTTCGCGGGGAGTGCGCCGATCCACAGTGACACCCGCCCCGCCCCGGTTTACCCTTGCCGCTCCGGCAACCCGATACCACGACCCACGGAGGAGAGGGGCTTGGAGAGCGAGCACCGACATCTGCTGGTCTACTGCACGGTCCCCGACGAGGAGAGCGCCCTGCGGATCTCCGAGACCCTCGTCGAGGAGGCCCTGGCGGCCTGCGTCAACATCGTGCCCGGCCTGCGTTCCGTCTACCGCTGGAAGGGAAGGATCGAGCACGACGGAGAGCTGCTGCTGCTGATCAAGACCTCCACCGACCGCTACCCGGCCCTCCAGGAGCGCATCGTCGCCCTCCACCCCTACGAACTTCCGGAGATCGTCGCGGTCCCTCTGGAGAGGGGTCTGCCCGGCTACCTCCAGTGGATCGACCAGAACACCCATACAGGCTGAACACCATGCGATCACTCCTGCTCTCCCTGCTGCTCCTCGCCCTCCTGCCGCTGGCACCCGCCCGCGCGGAGGACCCTCTCCCGCCGGAACAGGCATTCCGCCCCGAAGTGGTCGAGGTCCAGCCCGACCGGCTCACCGTGCGGTGGGAGATCGAAGAGGGTTACTATCTCTATCACAACAAGTTCCGGGTCCGTTCGGAGACCGACGGCATCGCCGTCGGCGAGCTGCAGGTCCCGCCGGGCAAGAAGAAGGAGGACCCCTTCTTCGGCACGGTGGAGACCCACCGCGGCAGCGTCACCGTGGTCGTCCCCCTGGAGCGATCCGCCACGGCCCCCGACATCCTCTCCCTGGCTGTCACCTCCCAGGGATGCGCCGACCAGGGCATCTGCTACCCCCCCGACACCCGGAAACTGGAGGTGAAACTGCCACCGATGGCGAAGGCGGCCGCCGCGCCCCCTCCCGCCTCTCCCGCCAGCGCGACGCTGGGGGCCCTGGGCGGCAGCCTGGGACTCGCCGACGCTGCGGAGGAGTTCCTCGACCCGGATCAGGCCTTCGTCTTCTCCGTCGAGGCGATCGACGCCCGCACGGTGGTGGCGCGCTGGCAGATCGCCGACGGCTACTATCTCTACCGGGACAAGTTCCGCTTCCGTCTGGTGGAGGCGCCGGAGGGTGTCTCCCTGGGCACGCCCGAGCTTCCTCCCGGAGAGACCAAGGAAGACGAACTCTTCGGTCGCGTCCAGGTCTTCCACCGCCAGGCGGAGGCACGCCTCCCCCTGCTCGGCCCCGCCGCCGGCGGCAGGGTGGTGATCGAGGCGGTCTACCAGGGGTGCGCCGAGGCGGGACTCTGCTATCCGCCGCAGACCAAGCGGACCACCCTCTCCCTCCCCGAGGGGGCCTCCGCTCCCGCAGGAACGACCGGCGGAGGCGAGAGTGCGGCGGTCTCGGCTCCGCCCCCTTCCATCACGGCCGAGGAACCGCTGCCGGAACAGGACCGGCTGGCCGACATCCTGGGTGGCGGCAGCATCTGGGTGATCATCGGCGTCTTCTTCCTGGCCGGCCTGGGGCTCTCCCTCACCCCCTGCGTCTTCCCCATGATCCCCATCCTCTCCGGCATCATCGCCGGCCAGGGCGAGAACCTCACAACCCGCAAGGCATTCATCCTGTCGCTCACCTACGTACTGGCCGTGGCCGCCGCCTACTCCGTGGCGGGGGTGATCGCCGGGCTCTCCGGCGCCAATCTGCAGGCGACGCTGCAGAATCCCTGGGTGCTGACCGCCTTCGCCGCGGTCTTCGTCGCCCTCTCCCTCTCCATGTTCGGCTTCTACGAGCTGCAGATGCCGGCTGCCATCCAGAGCCGCCTCACCGCCCTCTCCAACCGGCAGCAGGGCGGGACCCTCGCGGGGGTGGCCGTGATGGGCATCCTCTCGGCACTGATCGTCGGCCCCTGCGTGGCCGCCCCCCTGGCCGGCGCACTGATCTTCATCGCCAACACCGGCGACGCCCTCCTGGGAGGCCTGGCCCTCTTCTTCCTCAGCCTCGGCATGGGTATGCCGCTGTTGATCCTGGGCACCGGCGGTGGCAAGCTGCTGCCCAAGGCCGGGCCCTGGATGGATGCGGTCAAGGCGGTGTTTGGTGTCCTGATGCTGGGGGTGGCCGTCTGGCTGCTGGAGCGGGTACTGCCCGGCCCCGTGGTGCTGGTGCTGTGGGCGCTGCTGGCGATCCCCTCGGCCATCTTCATGGGGGCCCTGGAGCCGGTGGGACCCGACGCCACCGGCTGGCGCCGCCTCTGGAAGGGGCTCGGCGTGGTGCTGCTCGCCTGGGGCATCCTGCTGCTGGTAGGGGCCGCGGGCGGTTCCGGCGATCCCCTCAACCCGCTCCACCGGGCGGTTCCGGCGATGACCGCCCAGGGAACGGCGGCGCCCGCCGCCCACGGCCTCCCCTTCAAGCGCATCAAGAGCCGCGAGGATCTCGATCGCGAGGTGGCGGCGGCCGCCGCCCGGGGCAGGTATGTGATGCTGGACTTCTACGCCGACTGGTGCATCTCCTGCAAGGAGATGGAGAAGTTCACCTTCAGCGACCCACGGGTTCAGGCGCGCCTCGCCGACGCCGTGCTCCTCCAGGCGGACGTCACCGACAACGACGAGGTGGACAAGGCGCTGATGAAAGGACTCGGCGTGGTGGGCCCGCCCACCATCCTCTTCTACGGTCCCGACGGCCGCGAGATGAAACGCCTCCGTCTGGTGGGAGAGATGAAGGCGGACGCCTTCCTGGACCACCTGGACAAGGTCTTCCGGCGTTGACAAGGAGCAGACTCTCATGAAGACAGGGAACCTGGTCACGGGCGCGGTGGTCGCGGTGATCCTCGGCGTCTCCGGCTATGCCCTCTGGCAAGGCAGTTTCCGCCCCCCCGCCATACCCCCCGCCGGCGAGGAACGGTCGCCGGCGGCGGCCGCCTCGAAGGTCCTGGGCCAGTCCGCCCCGGAATTCACTCTGGCGGATCTGGAGGGCACCCCGCACCGTCTCTCCGAGTGGCAGGGCAAGGTGGTGGTGGTCAACTTCTGGGCCACCTGGTGCCCCCCCTGCCGTCGGGAGATACCCGCCCTGATCCAGCTCCAGGAGGAGTGGGGAGAGCGCGGCGTCCAGGTGGTGGGGATCGCCATCGACCAGCCCCAGCTCGTGGAGGAGTACAGCGACACCATGGGCATCAACTATCCGATCCTGGTGGGCGAGGCGGAGGCGGTGGAGATCAGCAGACGGTATGGAAACCGCTTCGGCCAGCTCCCCTATACCGCCATCGTCGATCCCCGCGGAGAGATCGCCGCCATCAAGCGGGGGGAGATCACCCTGGAACAGGCCCAGCGGATCATCGAGCCCCTCCTTCCCTGACCTCTCCGGCGGCCTCGCCGGAGGACGTCCGCCAAACTCTTGACGGCACCATTCGCCGCAAACATGCGGCGATCTTCGCCGAATGGTTCGATTCCTCCCCTTTTTCGTGGACAGCCCCGCGGGTTTGGGGCAAAATGGGCCTCAATCGGAATCGGAGAGGACGGAGGGCCGCGGAAGCGGCCCTCCGTCCGAATCATGGAGACCGGGCCAGGCTCCTGGTCCCGGGAAGGTGTGGACGACGGCAGCCGATGGCGCACATCCTGTTACTCAACGGACCCAACCTCAATCTGCTCGGCCGGCGTGAACCGGAGACCTACGGTACCGTCACCCTGAAACAGATCGAGGAGCGCCTGGAGGAGATCGCCGACCGGGCCGGCCACCACCTGAGCTGTTTCCAGAGCAACGCCGAGCACGCGCTCATCGACCGCATCCATCAGGCCGGGGAAGAGGGGTGCGACTTCATCCTCATCAACCCTGCCGCCTTCACCCACACCAGCATCGCCCTGCGCGACGCGCTGGCGGGTGTGCAGATCCCGTTCATCGAGATCCATCTCTCCAACATCCACCGCCGCGAGGCGTTCCGCCACCACTCCTATCTCTCGGAGATCGCGGTGGGGGTGATCGCCGGCCTGGGCGCACACGGCTACGAGCTGGCGCTGAGCGCGGCGCTGCAACAACTCTCCTGAAACGCGAGACAACAGGTATCCCATGGACATCCGCAAGGTAAAGAAACTGATCGAGCTTCTTGAAGAGTCCGGCGTCGCCGAGATCGAGATCCACGAAGGAGAGGAGTCGGTCCGCATCAGTCGCTACGGCACCGCCGCGCCCCCGCCCCCGCCGCCGGCACCGGTCGCCGCTGCCCCGGCACCCGCGGCACCTGCCGCGGCCGAGCCATCCCCTGCCGTCGAGGAGGAGGAGGAGGGGGGGCTGCCACCGGGTCACGTGGTCGCGTCCCCCATGGTGGGCACCTTCTACCGCGCCCCCTCGCCCAGCACCCCTCCCTTCGTCGAGGTGGGCCAGCGGGTCAACAAGGGCGACACCCTCTGCATCATCGAGGCGATGAAGATGTTCAACCAGATCGAGTCCGACGCCAGTGGCACGGTGGTCGCGATCCTGGTGGAAAACGGTCAGCCGGTGGAATACGGCGAACCCCTGTTCGTCATCGAGTGAGGCGGCGCTCCGCCCGTGGAACAACCCATGCTGGAAAAAATCGTCATTGCCAACCGGGGCGAGATCGCCCTGCGGATCCTTCGCGCCTGCCATGCCCTGGGCATCCGCACGGTGGCGGTCCACTCCACCGTGGATCGCGACCTCAAGCACGTACGCCTGGCCAACGAATCGGTCTGCATCGGTCCCGCCCCCTCCACCGAGAGCTATCTCAACATCCCGGCCCTGATCAGCGCCGCGGAGGTGACCGACGCGGTGGCCATCCATCCGGGCTACGGCTTCCTCTCGGAGAACGCCGACTTCGCCGAGCGGGTGGAGAAGAGCGGCTTCATCTTCATCGGCCCGCGGCCCGAGACCATCCGCATGATGGGCGACAAGGTGGAGGCGATCCGTGCCATGAAGAAAGCGGGCGTCCCCTGTGTCCCCGGCTCCGACGGTCCCCTCGGGGAGGATCCGGACGAGAACATGCGGCTGGCCCGCGAGATCGGCTACCCGGTGATCATCAAGGCGGCCGGTGGTGGCGGCGGACGCGGCATGCGCGTCGTGCACAGCGAGGCGCATCTGCTCAACGCCATCTCCCTGACCCGCACCGAGGCGGCCACCGCCTTCGGCAACCCGATGGTCTACATGGAGAAGTTTCTGGAGAAACCGCGCCACATCGAGTTCCAGGTGCTGGCCGACATCCACGGCAACGCCATCCATCTCGGCGAACGGGACTGTTCCATGCAGCGGCGCCACCAGAAGGTGATCGAGGAGGCGCCCGCTCCCGGCATCACCGAGGAGCAGAGGACGCGGATGGGGGAGGTGTGCGCCCAGGCGTGCCGCGACATCGGCTACCGCGGTGCAGGCACCTTCGAGTTCCTCTACGAGGAGGGCAACTTCTACTTCATCGAGATGAACACCCGCGTGCAGGTGGAGCACCCGGTGACCGAGATGATCACCGGCGTGGACATCATCAAGGAGCAGCTCCGCATCGCCGCCGGCGAGCCCCTCTCCTACCGCCAGGAGCAGATCCGCATCAACGGCCACGCGGTGGAGTGCCGCATCAATGCCGAGGATCCGGAGAACTTCCTGCCGCAACCCGGCACCATCGACACCTTCCACCCGCCGGGCGGTCCGGGCATCCGCCTCGACTCCCACATCTACAGCGGCTACCGGGTACCCCCCAACTACGACTCCATGATCGGCAAGCTGATCGCCCACGGCGAGGATCGCGCCTCGGCCCTGGCGCGCATGCGGGTGGCGCTGGAGGAGATCGTCATCGACGGCATCAAGACCAACATCCCGCTCCACCAGGAGCTGGTGACCGACACCGCCTTCCAGGAAGGGGGCACCAACATCCACTACCTGGAGAAGAAGCTGGGCCTCTGACAGGATGTTGAAAAAGGCCGACCTGGCCTTTTTCAACGCCGGAAGCCGAAAATACAGTAAATACAGTTTCCGGCTTCCTAACGTTTTCAATGACTTGCCGTCATTGAAAACGGCGGCGCATCGATGCACCGCGGCACAGGCTGCCAACCGGCGCCGTCACCCCGTTCCCTCCAGGGAGAGGGGGGGGACGCCCGCCTCGGCCGGCCCCCCTCTCCCCGGCGGTCGACACCCCTGCCGACCCCTCCTTCCGGAGAGTGGCGGGTCCCGGCCGCGCAGCCGGATCCTCCATCCGGTTTGACATCCCGCCGTTCGGGTCCATAATCAGGCAGACCAGCGCGATCGCTGGACAGGAAGTCCATACAGTACAGGGAAGCACCATGCGGACGGAAAGCCCGGATATTGCCCCAAGGCGGCGTCGAGGATCGGAATCCGGTCCATTTCTTCGCGGGGTCGTGGCGCAGATCGGGGCAGCCGGGCCAGAGGACAGGCTCTCCGTCACTGCATCTCGCTCTCCCCTTGTCCCGGCTTCATCCGGCGCCGCACCGGCTGCCTCTCTCCTCTGCTCTCCCCGGCCCCCTCCCCTTGCCGCAAGAGACTGCCGCACCCTCTCCCAAGGAGTCGCACCATGAGATCGATCCTCCTCGTCACCGCCCTGCTGGTACCCGCCCTGCTCTCCGGGCGGAGCCTGGCAACCGCCTTGCCGACCGGTTCCGACCTTCCGTGGTTCTCCACCGCGGCCGAAACGGAACTGCGACTGCCTCCCCGCAAGCGGCTGCCGAAACGGCCGCGGCTGCGACTGGTGATGCCGGGGGCAGCCACCCTGGCGGCGGGCTGCAATGCGATCCCGCCCGGCCTGGTGGATACAGTGGCGGTGCGGGTGAACGACTTCGTCACCATCAACATCGTCGGCATTCCCCCCCAGGACGACGACGTCTACTACCAGATCAGCACCAACTCCCCGGGAATCGTCGCCGCCGTGGACGCGGTGACCGGGGCGCAGAATCCGCGCGTCCGCGTCCCCAAGGGCTCCACCGTCAGCGAGCCCTTCCGCTTGCGGGGCGTCCAGGTGGGGAGAACCACGCTCTACTCGGTGCCCCTCTTTCCCGGCACCGGAACCATCGTCACCGACACGGGGGCGTGGGAGCTGGACGGAGCCTTCGATTTCAACGCGCTCGGCCAGAGCGATACCTGTTACGATCCCCTCGACCCCACTTCTCCCAACCCGGATCCGCTGGTGCGGGCCAGTTGCGGAGGCCTTCCGGCAGAGAAGGTGGCGGCGGACGGCGTGACACGGCTGCTCTTCCGCCTCCGCTCCGGCATGGTGGGCAAGGGGTGCGTGCGGGTGATCAGCGACGCACCTCCCCGGCAGGGGTCCACCACGCCGATGGACGACATCCCCACGGAAGCGGCCGACGGCGACCAGTGGGTGTTCAGCACCTATCTCGCACCGGACGACTACGAGGAGATCTCCACCTCCTCGCGCACCGTGGAACTGGAGGTCGCCTTCACCCCCCGGGATGCCGGCGGCGGCTACATCTTCACCAATACCACCCTCTACCGCACCACCCTCACCATCCGGCGTCCACCGGTGGTCCTGTTGCACGGGGTGTGGAGCGATGCATCCACCTGGGCCGCGGCGTTCCGCTCCCCCTTGCCCGCCGACGGCTGGCACATCGAGGCGGGCAACTACCCCAACGACCAGGGATTCACGGAATCGGCCGCGAGGGTGGGCGCCATCCTGCGTGAGGCGGTGGCCAACCTGCGCCGGGAGAGGGTCGCGGTGAGCCAGACCGACGTGGTGGCGCACAGCATGGGCAGCCTGGTCACCCGGGAGTGGATGCGCGACACCGGCTACCGGCGTCCCGACAATCTCGACGCCGGCGACGTGCGCAAGCTGGTCAGCCTCCACTCCCCTCACCAGGGCTCACAGTTCGCCAACATGCTGATCAACGTCCACAACAACTTCACCGACATCCCCCTGAGCAGACTCTGGATGCTGGAGAAGGGGCTGGGCAACCCGCACGGTGGCGCCGTCTGCGACCTGGCCGAGAACAGTCCGGCGATGGTCTTCCCCGGCGCCAACGGCGTGCGGGTGCACGCCTTCACCGGCGGCGGCGGCCCGTTGAACGCCCTCGCCGGAGGCCTCCAGACGGCGATCGAGTGGCTCTTCTCCGACGCCGAGATCACCGAGCACATGCGTCCCTACTACTTCGCCGATGCCAACGACGGCATCGTCTCGGTCGCGAGCCAGAGCTCGGGTGGACTTCTGCCCGCCACCCACGACGCCACCCTGACCCACTCCGAGGGGCTCGGAGGCCCCTGGGTGACGGCATCCGCCCAGGTGGCGGAAGCGGTCTATCAGCGCCTCGACGTCACCGACGGCTTCGCCACCGGTCTGCCGGCGGTCGCCGGCACGGGCGACGGCGCACCCGCTCCCGGGGTCGGCAGGGGTACACCCATCGATCAGGCCAATTTCACCGCCCAGTGCGGTCCCGGCGGCCCCATGCTCCAGGCGCAGCGTGTCACCCACGTCCAACCTGCAGCCAACGGCATCACCATCGTTTCACCCACGGCGGATCAGGTGGTGTCACCCGGAAGCACCATCGAGTTCCGGGCAGAGGTGGACCCCCTCCTTCAGCCGGCGGCGGCGATCGTCATGGCCAACCTCCAGGCAGGGATGACGCCCCTCCTCTTCAGCGGACCTCCCTATACCGGCCAGATCACCGTCCCCGCCGGCTGGAGCGGCCCCCTCGACCTGCTCTTCATGGTCAAGGACGCGGCGGGCAACCCGGTCGCCAACGACGCCGTTACCATCCAGGTGGTGCCGCAGGAGCCCCCCCTGCGCCTGGAGATCCTCACCGGCGACATCGACATCGACCTGGAATTCGCGAGCCCACCCCAGGAACAGATGAGCGTGACGGGCGTCTATGCCGACGGAATGGAACGCAATCTCACGGCGGCGGTGACCGGCACGCTCTACCGCTCGCTCGACCCGGCGGTGGCCACCGTGACGACGGAGGGAACCGTCACCGGTATCGCCCCCGGCAGGACCCTGATCGAGGTGGAGCACATGGGGATCGTGGCCTGGGTGGAGGTACGGGTCCACCAGGGACGCCAGGCACTGCCGGCGAGCGACCAGACACCCTGGCTCCAGTTCCATGGCAGCGGATTCCGCCTCGACCGCCGGACCGGCAACTTCGTCCAGACACTGACCGTCACCAGCACGGCGCCTCAGCCGCTGCAGTCACCGCTCTACCTGATCCTCGCCGATCTCCCTCCCGGCGTGGATCTGGTGAATGCACTCGGCCGGACGCGCCAGATCACCCCCCTCGGCACCCCTCTCCTGGAACTCACCGCCGGAGAGCCGCTGATGCCGGGCCAGTCGGTGACCCTGCGTCTGGAATTCATCAACCTGCAGGGTGTGCCCATCACCTACACCCCCGAGGTCTACACCACCGACAACCCGTGACCGTCACGCCGTCCACGGAAACGACGGCCACACGAGAAGGAGCTGCCTCCATGAAGACCCTCCCATCTCTCCGAGCCCTCCTCTGCATGCTCGCCCTGGGGCCGCTGGCCGCGGCTGTCGCCGCACCGGTCGGGGAGCCGCGCATCGAGGCGAGCGGATTCAGGCTCGATCACACCACCGGTGCCCTGGTCCAGCGGGTGACCGTACACCTCGGAGACGGCCTGGAGGGGGGTGATGTTCCTCTCCTGCGGGTGGAAGGACTGCCGGCCGGCGCATCGCTGGGGGGAGGGCTCTCCCGCGTGGGGATACCCCTCAGACCCGCGGGGAACGGGGTATATGAGGCGCTGGTTCCCATCCTCAACCCGGGAAACCAGCCTCTCCGACACCGCTACAGAGTGACGACCGAAAGGGGGACGGTGCAATGAGACGGTCCGGAACCGGAGCCCTCGCCTCCCTGCTGCTCGCCGCCGCCCTGGTGGCCTCGGCCCCCGCGTCCGCCGGCGAGGGGGTGGAAGCAGGGCATCTGCCCATCGTCGTCCCGCACGGCACGGAGGCGGTCCGCCCCCAACCCGCCGAGGACACCCCCTTCGAGGCCGGCGTCGTGCTGGTTCGCCTGCGTCCCGGTACCGACACCCTCGCTCTGGCGTCGCGCATCGTCGCCCTCGGGGGCACCGGACTGGAACCGCTGTTCGGCGGCCAGGGGGGACGGCTGGGGCGCTGGCACCGGGTCCGCCTCACCGCGGGCCTCCCGGTCCGGGAGGCGATCGACCGCCTCGCCGGAGTCGCGGGGGTGGAGCGCGCCGAGCCCAACTTCCGGCTGGAGGCCGATCTGCTGCCCGGCGACTTCAATTTCGCCCAGCAGTGGGGCCTGCACAACACCGGCCAGACCGGCGGCATCGCCGATGCCGACATCGACGCCGCCGAGGCGTGGGACGTGACGGTCGGCGATCCCGGCATCGTCATCGCCATCATCGACACCGGCATCGACTCGGCCCATGTGGACCTGGCCGCCAACCTCTGGGTCAACCCCGGCGAGATCCCGGCCAACGGGCTCGACGACGACGCCAACGGTTTCGTGGACGACATCCACGGCTACGACTGGGTCAATGGCGACGGCGACCCCCAGGACGACAACGGCCACGGTACCCACGTGGGGGGCATCGTCGCCGCCCCCGCCAACGGTCTCGGCGTGGTGGGCACGGCCTGGCAGGGACGGCTCATGGCCCTGAAGTTCCTCGATGCCGCCGGCTCCGGTTTCACCGACGCCGCGGCCATGGCCATCCAGTACGCCATCGACAACGGCGCCCGGCTGATCAACGCGAGCTGGGGTGGCGGCGCCTTCTCCCAGCTCCTGGAGGACGCGATCGCGGCAGCCGACGCGGCGGGCATCCTCTTCGTCGCGGCGGCCGGCAACGACGGTCTCGACAACGA
>JALTLT010000241.1 GCA_027001815.1 Gammaproteobacteria bacterium
TCCGCCCGAGACTCTCCAGCACCTCCTTGATGTAGTCTGCCTCGCCCACCGAGACGCCCCCCGTGGTGATCACCAGGTCGCTCCCCTCGCTCGCCTCCAGCAGGGCGCTGCGCACCGCCTCGGGCGTGTCCGCCACCACCCCCAGGTCGCGCAGCTCCACCCCCTCCCGGGAGAGCATGCCGTGGAGGCTGTAGCGGTTGCTGTCGTAGATCTCCCCCTCGCCGAGCGGTTCGCCGATCCCCTTCAGCTCGTCGCCGGTGGAGAGGAAGCTGACCCGGGGCCGGCGGACCACCGTCACCTCGCCGATACCGAGGGAGGCGAGCATCCCCAGGTCGGCGGGGGTGAGGCGGCGTCCCGCGGCGAGCGCCTCCTCACCGAGCTGCAGGTCTTCACCGGCCAGGCGGACGTTGCCGCCGCGGCGCTGGCCGGGGCCGACGATCACCTTCCCTCCCTGCTCGAGGGTCTGTTCCTGCATCACCACCGTATCGGCGCCGGCGGGGAGGGGTGCGCCGGTGGTGATGCGGATGCACTGACCCGCTTCCAGCCGCCCCGGCCAGGGGCGTCCGGCGAGGGCGGTGCCGACCGCTTCGAGGGGGGTGCGGCCGGTCGGGTCCAGGTCGTCGAAACGGAGGGCGTAGCCGTCCATGGCCGAGTTGGTGTGGGCCGGTACCTGCAGAGTGGAGACGACCGGGCGGGCCAGGACCCGCCCCAGGGCGTCGCGCAGGGCGACCCGTTCGCGGGCGGCCAGCGGCTGCACCGCCTCGAGCAGCCGTCGTCGAGCATCCTCGACACCGAGGATGCGGGGTTCGGAGTCGTCGGCACAACTGGCGGCGGTCCGGATCGGGATCTCTTTCACGGCAGTGCTCCCCTGGGGTCGATTTCCAGTTGGTCGAGGATGAAACGGGCGATTCCGTCGATGGCGGCGAGATCCAGGAGGGGGAGTTCCCGGGGCAGGTGCAGGTGGGGATCGTCACTGGCAACGGCGACGATATGGGGGATCTCGCCACACAGCAGGGGCCGGCCGAGCGAGGGGCGATGGAGTTCGATCTTCGGGAAGGGCTCCCGCTTGAAGCCCTCCACCAGCACCAGATCCACCGTTCGGGGATCGAGGAGTGTCAGGCTGTCGGCGAGGGTCGGCTCCGCAGCGGCGGAGCGTTCGGTGGTGAGCGCCATCCGCTGGCGGGAGGCGATCAGCATCTGGCAGGCGCCCGCCTGGCGGATGACATAGCTGTCCTTGCCCGGCTGGTCCAGATCGAATCGTTCGTGGGCATGCTTGATCACCGCCACCCGGAGACCCCACAGGCGGAGTCGCGGCAGCAGGCGGGTGAGAAGGGTGGTCTTGCCGGTGCCCGGCCAGGCACAGAGCCCCATCACCGGCCGCGGGAAGGGAGTCACGATCCCACCTCCAGCCGCTGCCGATCCTCCGGGCGATTGAGATTGCCGAACGCTTCCGGAGCGTCGGAGAAGTCGACGAGGGTGAGTCGTTGGCGCCCGTACCAGCGGTCGATCTTCCGCTCTCCCGCGGCCAGGAACCGGCGCAGCTCCCCCGCCAGTTCCACGGTGAGCAGGGCGTGGACCGGCTGCAGCCGCTCTCCGTCGTGGGCGACGGCGATGGAGGTGCCTTCCCTCGCCGCCGCCTCCGCGAGCCTCCCCACCAGCTCTTCAGGCAGGAAAGGGGCGTCGCACGGAACCACCGCCAGCCAGCGGCTCTCCGCCGCCTCCAGACCGGCGAGCATGCCGGCCAGGGGACCCTGATAGCCGGTGAGGGGATCGCTGACCAGCCGGAGGCCATAGCGGCCATAACGATCCCGGTTGCGGTTGGCGTTGATCAGCAGCTCTCCCACCTGGGGGACGAGGCGGTCGATGAGATGTTCGACGAGGGGGCGGCCGCGGAAGGGGAGCAGGCCCTTGTCCGCACCCCCCATGCGCCTGCCCCGCCCGCCGGCGAGGATCAGGCCGGTGATCTCGGCGGGGGAGAGTGTCATCCCGCCTCCACCGCCCGGTCCAGGGGAGGCGACACGGGTGGGGCGAGCCGCAGTCGCCCTCCCTCCAGACGAAGGTGGATGTCGCACACCGGTGCAAAGTGCGCCGGGTCGTGGGTGGCGACCACCAGCCCCCGCCCCTCCTCGAGGAAAGTGTGCAGCAGTTCGAGGGTCCGGCTACGGGAGGGGCCGTCCAGATTGGCGGTTGGTTCGTCCAGCAGCAGGAAGGGGGAGGGGCGGAGTCGGGCGCGGGCGAGTGCCAGACGCTGCCGCTCCCCTCCCGACAGGCGGGTGGCGTCATCCTTCGCCAGATGGTCGAGTCCGGCCCAGGAGAGGGCCTCCTCCACCCTCGCCTGGCGACCGACGCGCTCTCCGCCGCGGGGCAGGGCGTAGGCGACGTTTCGTTCGACGGTGCCGCGGAACGCATAGGGGTGCTGGTGGAGGTAGGTGGTCCGGTCGCGCAGCAGGCGGGCGACCCGCCGCGGCGAAGGGATCTCCGGGCCGGTGACGGTGATGCGGTCCGCCGGCTGCAGCCCGGCGAGCACCCGCAGCAGGCTCGACTTGCCGGCGCCGTTGTCCCCGCACAGCAGGATGCAGCGTCCCGGCAGCAGATCCAGATCGAGCCCGGCCAGCACCCTTCGTGCACCGTAGGACAGCTCGATGTTGCGCAGGCCGAAGGTTCCGTTCATGTGAGGTACTCCGGGTCCAGCCGGCTCCTGCCCTGCAGCCAGTGGAGCCCGGCGTTGAGGGAGAAGGCGAGGATCAGCAGGACCATGCCGAGGGCGATCCCCTGGGCGAAGGCCCCCTTGCTGGTCTCCAGGGCGATGGCGGTGGTGATGTTGCGGGTGTAGCCGAGAATGTTGCCCCCCAGCATCATGGCCGAACCCACCTCGGCCACCACCCGGCCGAGGCCGGCGATGAGGGCGCCGAGGAGGGCGAAGCGCACCTCGCCGAGGAGGGTCAGCACCGCACGCAGTGGACCGGCCCCCAGGGTGCGCGCCGTCTCCCAGGCGCGTGGATCGGTCTCCTGGAGGGCGGCGTGGCACATGGCGGTGATCAGCGGAAAACAGAGCACCATCTGCCCCAGCACCATGGCGGTCTGGGTGAAGAGCAGCTGCCACTCGCCGAGCGGGCCGTGGCGCGAGAGCACCAGGTAGAGGCTCAGACCCACCACCACCGCCGGCAGCGAGAGGAGGGTATTGAGCACGGCCAGCACCGCCTGACGGCCCGGGAAACGCCGGAAGGCGAGCAGGGCGGCGAAGGCGACAGCGAGAGGGGCGCACGCGAGCACGGCAGTGAGGGAGACGCGGAAGGAGACACCGACGATCTCCCAGAGCGTGCGGTCGCCGGTCACCAGCAGGCGCAGCGCCTCGAGGCCCGATTGGCTCAGTGACTCCATGGCCGCCTCAGGGGTGCTCCGCGACGGCGGTGGCGTCGGGGTGAAAGAGGGTCTCGCCCTGGAGCCGGTATTCGGCGATCAGCCGCTGCCCCTGCGGAGAGGTGATCCAGCGGATCAGGGCCACGGCGCCCAGATGGTTGACGCCGGGGTGGAGCGAGGGGTTGACGGCGATGATGCCGTAGGGATTGAAGAGGCGCGGGTCGCCCTCCACCAGCGGCCGAAGCGGCAGCCGCCGGCGGTAGGCGAGCCAGGTGCCGCGGTCGGTGAGGGTGTAGGCCTCCATCTCGGCGGAGATCTGCAGCACCTTGCCCATTCCCTGGCCCGCCTCGCGGTACCACACCCCTCCCGGTTCGATCTCGGCGGCGCGCCACAGGCTGAGCTCCTTCTTGTGCGTCCCGGAGTCGTCCCCCCGGGAGACGAAGGGTGCCCCGTGCCCGGCGATCCGTCGCAGCGCCAGCGAGGCGTCCTTCAGGCCGGAGGTCCCCGCCGGGTCGCCGGCCGGCCCGATGATGAGAAAGTCGTTGTGCATCACCGGGAATCGCTCTACCCCGTAGCCGGCCTCGACGAACTTCCGTTCCGCGGCAGGGGCGTGGACCAGCACCACGTCCACATCGCCGTCGCGCCCCATCCGCAGCGCCTTGCCGGTCCCCACCGCGATCACGTGGATCCGGTAGCCGCTCTCCCGCTCGAAGGGCGGCAGGAGATGGGCCAGCAGCCCCGAATTCTCGGTACTGGTGGTGGTGGCGAGACGCACGATCTGCTCCGCCGCGGCGGGAGTGGCGATCAGCAGGGGGAGGAGGAAGGGGAGGAGGAAATGACGTTTCATGGTGGCTGGCCTATCCTCTGTGGATAACGACTGCCAGACCCGGAAGCAAGGAGAGTGCCATCGGCGGGTAGTGGTTTGCTTCTTGCTTGCGGGATGGCGGCGGCCGGCGCGGCATCGGTGCCCGACTCCCTCCCCCGGCGCTCCGGTGGAGGGGAAGGGCGGCAGAAGATGGTTCGATCTGTCCCCCGTGACCCGGCGCAGATGGGTCAAAATGTCCCACTTCGTCCCTGCTCCTCCGTTGTTCGGGGCAGGATCGTTCCCTCCGGTTCCCGGCGGATTTCGGTTTGCATCGAGGAGAGAGACCATGTCCTTCCAGCCTTCAGCAGAGCCCGCGATCGTCAGCCGGAGAGTCGAGGAGGAGGGGCGTCCCACGCTGCTGGTGTCGGTGCTGGTGGTGGACGACGAGCCGGGGATGCGCCTCTTCCTGAAAAAGGCGCTGGAGAAGCGCTTCGGCCTGGTGGAGGTGGCTGAGGACTGTGACGCCGCCGAGGCCCTGCGCCGGCGCTGCCGCTTCGACGTGGTGATCGCCGACATCCGCCTGCCGGGGCTCTCCGGCGTGGAGTGGGTGCGATCCATGCGCAGCCAGGGGGATGGCACGGCGGTGATCTTCATGACCGCCCACGCCGACCTGGACACCGCCATCGAGGCGCTGCGGGTCGGGGCCTCCGACTTCATCCTCAAGCCCTTCCGGACCGAGCAGATCATGACCGCCGTCGAGCGCTGCCTCGATCACCAGCGGGCGGCGCGCGAGAACTTCCTGTTGCGTCGCCAGGTGGAGCACTACGCCAATCCCGACGGCATGGTGGGGGAGTGCAAGCTGATCCGGAATCTCTGCAGTGTCATCAAGCGGGTGGCGCCCATGAAGTCGACGGTGCTGATCGAGGGGGAGTCGGGCACCGGCAAGGAGCTGGCGGCGCGCGCCATCCACCGCTGGAGCGGGCGCAAGGGGTGTTTCGTGCCCATCAATTGCGGTGCCTTTTCCGCCGAGCTGCTGGAGTCGGAGCTGTTCGGCCACGTCAAGGGGGCCTTCACCGGCGCCCACCAGTCGCGCGAGGGGCTCTTCAGCTACGCCAATGGCGGCACCCTCTTCCTCGACGAGATCGGCGAGATGCCGCTGCCCATGCAGGCCCTTCTGCTGCGGGTGCTCGAGGAGCGCACCATCCGGCCGGTGGGGGCCAACCGGGAACTGCCGGTGGACGTGCGCATCGTCGCCGCCACCAACCGCAACCTCGCCGACGAGGTGAAGCAGGGCCGTTTTCGCGAAGATCTCTACTACCGCCTCAACGTCCTCTCGGTGCGCATGCCGGCGCTGCGCGAGCGGCGCGAGGATATTCCCGCCCTGGTGGAGCACTTCGTCGCCTCCCTCGCCACGGAGATGGGCATCCAGCCGCCCCCCGTCGGCGAGGCGGATCTGCTCAACCTGATGGAGTACCACTGGCCGGGGAACGTGCGGGAGTTGCGCAACGTCATCGAGCGCTGCCTGCTGCTCAACACCACTCCCGGTCAGTGCATCGCCGGGCCGGCCGGTGGTGGTGGAGCGCAAGGGGGCGAGCCGGAGGAGCAGACCCTGGAGGCCGTGGAGCGGCGCCACATCCTCAAGGTGCTGGCGCTGGAGGAGGGCAACAAGTCGGCCGCTTCCAGGCGTCTCGGCATCTCGCGCAAGACTCTGGAGCGGAAGCTGAAGGAGTGGGGGGGCGAGCGTCAGGAAAGGGTGTGATGATTGCGAACGGGAAGGGGGCGTGAAGGTGCCCGGCATGCACCGGCTTCGCGAGGCGCTCCAGCGCAGCCTGCGTTACAAGCTGCTGGCGCTGGTGCTCTTTCCCATCGTCCTCCTGATGCCGGTGGCTCTGGTCCTGGCGGTGTGGTGGGGTGCACGTTTCACCTACGAGCAGCTCTACTACAAGGTCAACACCGACCTCTCCGTGGCCCACGACGCCTTCGCCCGGGCCCGTCACGACTACCTCTCGCGGCTGGAGCGGCTCGCTGAGTCCTATCGTTTCCGCACCACCCTCGAGGCCGGCAACCTGCAGGCCCTTGCCGGGCAGGTGGAGCAGGTGCAGCGGGAGGCCGGTTTCTCCTATCTCTGGCTCACCGACACGGCGGGCCACCCCCTCCAGGGGGAGGGGGTGGGACGGACCCCCGGCTCGCCCCTGCGGGCGGCAGCCCTGGAACGGCAGCCGGCAGTGGGTCTGCAGATCTTCAGCGAGGAGGAGCTGCGCGCCATCTCTCCCCGCCTGGCGGAATCGGTGCGCCTGCCCCTGCTGCCCACGCCCCGCGCGCGCCCCACCGATCGCACCGAGGAGAACCGGGGCATGATGATCCGTGCCATCTATCCCCTGCGACAGGCGGATGGCCAGGTGGTGGCACTCCTGGACGGCGGGGTGTTGCTCAACACCAACTTCCGCTTCGTGGACGGCATCCGCGACCTGGTCTACGGCCCGGGCAGTCTGCCGGAGGGGAGCATCGGCACCGTCACCGTCTTTCTGGACGACGTGCGGATCAGCACCAATGTCCCCTTGCGGCCAGGGGAACGGGCCCTGGGGACGCGGGTCTCCGATGAGGTGCGGACCCAGGTGCTCGACCATGGGCGGGTCTGGATCGACCGCGCCTTCGTGGTCAACGACTGGTACATCTCCTCCTACGAGCCCATCATCGATGTGGACGGCGAGCGGGTGGGGATGCTCTACGCCGGTTACCTCGAGGCGCCCTACCGCGGTGCCTTCAAGAACGCCCTGTCGGTGCTGGTGCTCGGTTTCCTGATGTTGATGGCGCTGTCGGCATGGCTCGCCTTTCGCGGCGCCCGCACCATCTTCGGACCGGTGGAGGCGATGAGCCGGGTGGTGGCCGCCACCCGCCGGGGCGAGGAGTTGCGTATCGGCCCGCTCGCCTCCGCCGACGAACTGGGCGAACTGGCGCGCGAGTTCGACCAGATGCTCGATCTCCTCCAGGAGCAGAACCGCAAGATCCAGCGCGCCGCCGACGAGTTGGAGCTCAAGGTGGAGCAGCGTACCGCCGAGCTGCGGCGGCGCAACGACGAACTCTCCAATACCATCCGCGTCCTGCGCCAGACCCGCCAGCAGCTTGTGATGGCGGAGAAGCTGGCGGCGCTCGGCGAACTCACCGCCGGGGTGGCCCACGAGATCAACAACCCCACTGCGGTGATGCTCGGCAACCTGGACAACGTGATCGCCGAACTGGGGCCCAGTGTCGAGCCGGTGCGTGAGGAGCTGGAGCTGGTGATCGAGCAGATCTACCGCATCAAGGAGATCATCAACAACCTGCTGCAGTACGCCTCCCCCGACCAGTTTGCCGGCTACCTGGTGCCGGTGGACGTCAATCAGGTGGTGCACCGGGCGGAGAAGCTGATCCAGCACCTGCGCAACAGGCACCCCTTCGAACTGGAGCTGGATCTGCAGGCGAGACGGCTCGTGGAGCTCAACCAGCAGGAGCTGCAGCAGGTGCTGGTCAATCTGCTGGTCAACGCCATCCACGCCCTTCCGGAGCGGGGCGGCAGGGTGGTCGTCGAGACCCGCGACTGGGAGGAGCGCGGCGTGGTGGTGCGGGTGAGGGACAACGGACACGGGATAGCGGAGGATCAGCTCGGGCGCATCTTCAACCCCTTCTTCAGCACCAAGGCCCAGGGGGAGGGAAACGGCCTGGGTCTCTCCGTCAGTTACGGCCTGGTGCGCCGCTACGGGGGGACCATCACGGTGGAATCGAAGGAGGGGGAAGGGGCACTCTTCAGCGTCTGGCTGTTGCGGGAGCCGGAGTTCCACGAGGACGAGGAGACCATCGTCGAACAGCTCGACGCGGCCGGCCAGGGGTGACGGCGCGGAGACCGGAGAGGCCAGGCGTGCAGGCGCCGGCAGAGCGTGCCGGGAACAAATCGTTACCCGCTAATATGCGAAAGATTCTGTTTGCAAACATGAAGTTGTATGCAATATTCAGCAGCTTCACGCAATTTTCGGGCTGCTAGAACATCTCCTGGGGGTCCACATCCACCGACCAGCGCACCCGACGCGCTTCCGGCAGCTGCTCGACCCGCGGCAGGAGCGCGCCCAGCATCCGTTGCAGGGACGATCGCCGGCCGGCCTGCAGCAGGAGCTGGAAGCGGTGGCGCCCCCGCCGCCGCGCCATCGGCGCGGGCACCGGCCCCAGCACCTCCACCTCGCCGATCGACATCTCCCTGGCCAGCCCCGAGACCCGTTGGAGGAAGTTCTTCGCCGGCTCTTCGCGGGTCGCCTCCGCGCGCAGCAGGACCAGATGGCCGAACGGCGGCAGTCCGGCCTCCTCTCGCTCCTCCAGTGCCTGTCGGGCGAAGGCGGCATAGTCTCCCGCCTGGAGCAGGCGCATCAGGGGATGCTCGGGGTGGTGGGTCTGGATCACCACCTCCCCCGGACGCTGCGCCCGACCGGCCCGGCCGGCCACCTGAAGGATCGTCTGGGCCATCCGTTCCGGTCCCCGGAAGTCGGCGCTGAAGAGCCCCTGGTCCGCATCCACCACCGCCACCAGCGAGACATCGGGAAAGTGGTGCCCCTTGGCCACCATCTGGGTCCCCACCAGCAGCCGTGCCTCGCCGCTGCGGATCGCCTCCAGGGCCCTCTCCAGACTCTCCCTGCGGCGGGTCGAGTCGCGATCGATGCGTACCCTCGGCACCCCGGGAAAACGGGTCTCCAGGGCCGCCTCGAGCCGCTCGGTGCCGGCTCCCAGGGAGAGGAGATCGCCTCCCCCGCAGGCGGGGCAGAGTTTCGGGACCGGCTGGGCATGGCCGCAGTGGTGGCAGCGGAGGCGCCCCTCCGTGCGGTGCAGGGTGAGTCGGGCGTCGCAGCGGTGACACCTGGCGTGCCAGCCGCAGGCGTGGCAGAGCAGCACCGGCGCATAGCCCCGACGGTTGAGGAAGAAGAGCACCTGCCCACCCTCCTCCAGATGGCGTTCCGCCAGCGTCAGGAGGGGCTCCGAGAGCCCTTCACGCAGCGGGAGGCCGCGCACGTCCAGCAACCGGATGGCGGGGGGGCAGGCGCCGCCCGCCCGCCGGTCGAGGCGGACCAGCCGCCAGCGGCCGCCGAAGGCGTGGTGGAGACTCTCCATGGAGGGGGTGGCGGAGCCGAGGATCACCGGCACGTCCCGTTCGCGGGCCCGCACCAGGGCCAGATCCCGGGCCGAGTAGCGAAATCCCTCCTGCTGCTTGAAGGAGGGGTCGTGCTCCTCGTCGAGGATCACCAGTCCCAGTTCCGGCAGGGGGGTGAAGAGGGCGGAGCGGGTCCCCACCACCAGTCGGGCATGACCGGAGGCGGCGTCCGACCACGCCCGCAGGCGTTCGCCGTCCGCCAGTCCCGAGTGGAGCACCGCCATGGGCACCCCCAGCCGCCGCCGCAGGCGGCGCAGGAGCTGGGGGGTGAGCCCGATCTCGGGGACCAGTACCAGCACCTGATGCCCCGCCTCCAGCACCTCCGCCATTCGTCGCAGGTAGACCTCCGTCTTGCCGCTGCCGGTGACACCGAAGAGGAGGGAGATACCGAAATGCCCCTCCTCCTCGCGGAGCGCGGCGAGAGCCGCCACCTGTTGCGGTTCGAGATCGGGGAGGCCGTGCCGGGCGGTCGGCGGTGCTGCGGTGGGCGGGATCTCGGTCTCCTCCGCCCACCCCCTGGCGACCAGGGCACGACCCGCATCCCGCAACGGGGCCGGCAGGGGGAGGCCTTCCGGTCCCTCCCGGAGTCGCTGGAGAAGTTCCCGCTGGCGTGGTGCCCTGGCCGGTTCCCCCGCCTCAAGGGAGAGCCCTTCGCGGGTGATGCGCAGCCAGCGGCGCCGGGGCAGGGGGCGTCCCTGGCGCAGCAGCACCGGCAGGGCGGTGGCGAAGGCCTCGCCCACCGGGTGACGGTAGTAGTCGGCTGCCCAGGTGAGGAGACGGATCAGATCGGGAGGCAGCAGGGGAACGGTGTCCAGCAGCTCGAGGGCCGGTTTCAGCGCCGCGGGCTCCAGCGCGCTCCGATCCGTCAACGCCACCAGCACGCCGATCCGGTGGCTCTTCCCGAAGGGGACCCGCAGGCGGACGCCCGGTCTCAGGAGCGCCGTTTCGACCCCCGCTGGCGGAAGGTAGTCAAAGAGGCGGCGCAGGGGGGCGGGCACCGCGAGGCGCAGAATGGGAGAGGAACCTGACATGGGCGTAGGATAGCATCCGGCCTCTTGTCCATGCGTCTCCTGCGGGGCGGAAAGAGGGGTTGACTTAGGGCTGTTTCTTAAGGTGGATTGTGAAGAGTTTTCCGGTATCGGCCGTCCTCTCTTCCTTTTCCACCCTTATCCACAAAAGCTGTGGATAACTTTGTGGAACAATTGCCGAAAATGGGGCGGAGGGCCCGTTCGACGGGCATTGTTACAAATTGGTTAATAGTTGGCCAACTTATAATATTCGATATTTTTCAATGGGTTGCAAAGAGAATGGCGGTGGTGGCGGAGAATTGTCGGGGCTCGTCGGCGTTATGGCCGGCGGGGAATGGCGGTGTGTATAAGATGAATCTGATGGAGGCTGGATAACCCCTTGTAAATTCAAAAGGTAGGGGATTTCCCTCATCGAGGTGGCGGGATTTCGGCACAAGAAAAGGCCGTCTCGAGGGAGGGTCCGGGGAGGGGCTGCCCCCTCCCCGGAGGGGAGCGACTACAGCTCTTTCACCGCCTGGATCAGCTTGGCGGCCATCTCCTGGCCGTCGCCGTAGAGCATGCGGGTGTTGTCGGCGAAGAAGAGCTGGTTCTCCACGCCGGAGAAACCCTTGCCAGTGCCCCGCTTGATGACGATGACGTTCTTCGCCTTGTCCACGTCGAGGATCGGCATGCCGTAGATGGGGCTGTTGGGGTCGTTGCGGGCGGCCGGGTTGACCACGTCGTTGGCGCCGATCACCAGCGCCACGTCGGCGGTCTCGAACTCCGGATTGATCTCGTCCAGGTCGTAGATAAGGTCGTAGGGCACGCCCGCCTCGGCCAGCAGCACGTTCATGTGGCCAGGCATGCGACCCGCCACCGGATGGATGGCGAACTTCACCGTCACGCCGCGTTCGCCGAGCAGCTTGGCCAGCTCCCAGATCTTGTGCTGGGCCTGGGCCACCGCCATGCCGTACCCGGGGACGATGATCACCTTGTCGGCGAAGGCCATCATGATGCCGGCGTCGTCCGCCTCGATGGGCTTGAGGGAGCCCCCCACCTCCGCCGCCTCGCCGCCGGCGGCGCCGAACTTCTTGAACAGCACGTTGGAGAGGGGGCGGTTCATCGCCTTGGCCATCAGCTGGGTGAGCAGGGTACCGGCGGCGCCCACCACCGTGCCGGCGATGATCATCGCCGCGTTGTTGAGCACGTACCCCTCGAAGCCCACAGCCAGACCGGTGAAGGCGTTGTAGAGGGAGATCACCACCGGCATGTCGGCGCCGCCGATGGGCAGTGTCATCAGCACGCCGAAGATCAGCGCCAGGACGAAGAAGGAGATGATCACGCCGGTGCCCGGATCACCGCTGGCGATCCAGATGCCGAGGCCGAGGGTGACACCGAACAGGGACAGGTTGAAGAGCTGCTGGCCGGCGAAGTGGAGCGACTTGCGCATCCACCCCTGCAGCTTGGAGAAGGCCACCAGGCTGCCGCTGAAGGAGACGGTGCCGATCACCGCGCCGATCACCGCCAGCCAGATGGCCGCCGCGCTGTGCACCTCGCCCTTGATCAGCTCCACCGCGGCGATGGCCGCGGCCGCGCCGCCACCCATGCCGTTGTAGAGGGCGATCATCTGTGGCATGTCGGTCATCGCCACCCGCTTGCCGGAGACCCACGCCACCACCGAACCGATGGCGATGGCGATGATCATCAGGCCGTAGTTCTCCATGCCCGGGACGAAGAAGGTGATGAAGCCCGCCGCCAGCATGCCGGCGCCGGCCCACAGAATGCCGCCCACCGCCGTCTTGGGCGAGCTCATCCGTTTCAGGCCGAGGATGAAGAGCGCCGCGGCCACGAAATAGGTAACGTCGATCACCAGTTGCATGCCCTAGTTCTCCTTGCTGCTCTTGAACATCTCGAGCATCCGCTCGGTGACCACGTAGCCGCCGACGGCATTCATGGCGCCCAGCAGCACCCCGATGAAGCCGATCACCTGCTCGGTGGCCGTCTCCGCGTTGCCCAGCGCCACCATCGCCCCCACCACCACGATGCCGTGGACGAAGTTGGAGCCGGACATCAGCGGCGTATGCAGGATCACCGGCACCCGGGCGATCACCTCGTAGCCGGTGAAGGCCGCCAGCATGAAGATGTAGAGTGCAGTCATGCCTTCGATCATTGCGCTTCTCCTTCCACCAGCTTGCGGGTGGGTTCGTGACAGATGGTGCCGTCGCGGGTCAGCGTGCTGCCGGCGATCACCTCGTCCTCCCAGTCGGGCTTCAGTTCGCCCTCCTCGATCATGGTGGCCAGCAGGTTGTGGAGGTTGCGGGCGTACATCCGGCTGGCGTCCACCGGCAGCATGCTGGGGACGTTGAGGGGGCCGTGGATGATGACGCCGTTGTGCTCCACCGTCTCGCCCGGGCGGGTCAGCTCGCAGTTGCCACCTCCCTCGGCGGCCAGGTCGACGATCACCGCGCCGGGGGCCATCCCCTCCACCATGGCGGTGGGGAGCAGCAGCGGGGCGCGGCGCCCGGGGATGGCGGCGGTGGTGATCACCACGTGGGCCTTGGCCACGTGCTGGGCGATCACCTCCTGCTGCTTCGCCTTCTCCTCCTCGTTCAGTTCGCGGGCGTAGCCCCCTTCGCTGTCCGCCTGGATGCCCACGTCGACGAACTTGGCGCCCAGGGAGAGCACCTGTTCGCGGGTGGCGGAGCGTACGTCGTAGGCCTCGACCATGGCGCCGAGCCGACGGGCGGTGGCGATCGCCTGCAGGCCCGCGACGCCCGCCCCGAGCACCAGCACGGTGGCGGGGCGGATGGTGCCGGCCGCCGTGGTGAGCATGGGGAAGAAGCGGGGGCTCAGGTCGGCCGCCAGCAGGGCCGCCTTGTAGCCGGCGACCGCCGCCTGGGAGGAGAGGGCGTCCATGCTCTGGGCCCGCGAGATGCGTGGCACCAGCTCCATGGCCAGGGCGGTGATGTTGCGGTCGCGCATCAGCTTCACCCGTTCAGGGTGGCGATGGGGCTGCATGAATCCGATGATCATGCTCCCTTCACGAAGGAGGCCGATCTCCTCCTCGGTGGGGGGCTGGACCTTGAGCACCACGTCGGCGGCAGCGAACGCCTCCCTGGCGGAGTCCACCAGGGTCACGTCCTCGAACGCCTCGTCGGCGAAGTAGCTGCCTGCCCCGGCGCCCCTCTGCAGGATGATCTCGGCTCCCGCCTTGCGCAGCTTGCGCGCCACGTCGGGTGCCATGGCGACCCTCTTCTCTCCCTCGAGGGTCTCTTTCGGTACGGCCACACGAATGGGCATGGTCTCCTCCGGATTCGATGACTCTTCCCGCGACGACCTCGGTCGCCGTCTCCTCCCGGCCGCTCTGACCGGGAACCGCTCTTCGGTTCATCGACCCGATTCGCCGCCTGTCGAGGCGAGTCGGGTGAGAAAAGCCGGTATGGTAGCGGATTTTGGGAGATGATGACACGAAAGGTCGAACTAAAATGGGAAATAGTTCCCAATTATCTTCGGAGAGGGCATGGTCCGGGGTTGGCGCCCTTCCCCGTGGCGGGGGACTTGCGCGGGGCGGCACTCCCTTAGTAAGCTGCGGCAGGTATTCGCCGGGCAACCTGCGGCCAGGCACGGCGTCGCGACCGGCGTGACGACTCATCCCCTGCGCTCCGACGGAACGGCGGGCAGGGTGGGGTACCGGAGGCGGGTGGATCGTGTACTCTCTCGATCACCAGATATTGCGAACCGACACCAGCGGCATGCCGCTGGAGTGGATCGGCTACCAGGAGGCGGTACACCTCTACCACCTGGGGCGGGTCGCCTTCGTCCTCGGCGAACCCATCTACCGGGTGCGGGGTGGCATCAACGCCCGCACCGGCCGGCGCAGCGTCATCGAGGTCAACTCGATCATCGCCACCCGCGGTGATCCCCATGTGCGGCGCAAGGTGAAGCGCTACACGCCACCCCTCTCCAACCGCACCCTCTTTGCCCGAGACGCCCACCTCTGCCTCTATTGCGGCCAGCACTTCCCGGTCTCCCTCCTCTCCCGCGATCATGTGACGCCGCTCAGCCAGGGTGGTGCCGACACCTGGAAGAACGTCGTCACCGCCTGCCGTCGCTGCAACAACCACAAGGCGGGGCGTACGCCGGAACAGGCGGGCATGGAGCTGCTGGCGGTGCCGTTCGTGCCCACCCATGCCGAATACATCTATCTGAAGGGGAGGCGGGTGCTCGCCGACCAGATGAAGTTCCTCCTCGCCCACATCCCCCGCTCCAGCCCCCTTCACCAGCGTCTCCGTCTGCAGATCACCGAGGCATGATCTGGGAAGAGGTGGACAGCGCCATCTCCGGTGCCACCGGCGAGCCCTTCGTCGCCCGCGAACGACGCGGCGTCGGTGGCGGCTGCATCAACGATGCCTTCCGCATCGGCGACGGGGAGCGTGACTTCTTCGTCAAGGTCAATCGTGCCGAGGGTTACGGGATGTTCGAGGCGGAGGCGGCGGGGCTGGAGGAGATGGCCGCCACCGGCACCCTGCGGGTCCCCCGCCCGGTCTGCCACGGGGTCGCCGGCGACTCCGCCTGGCTGGTGCTGGAATATCTCGAGATGGGAGGTGGCAGCGGCGGAGCGGCGATGGGGGAGGGGCTGGCCGCCATGCATCGCTGCACCGCCGACCGGTACGGCTGGTGGCGCGACAACACCATCGGTTCCACCCCCCAGCCCAACGGCTGGATGGACGACTGGCTCGACTTCTGGCGGGAGAGGCGGCTCGGTTTCCAGCTCGGGCTGGCCGGGCGGCGCGGCATCGGTCGCCGGGCCCTGGGGCTGGGCGAGCGGCTCATGGCCGACCTGCCGGGGCTGTTCACCGGCTAC
>JALTLT010000242.1 GCA_027001815.1 Gammaproteobacteria bacterium
CTCCTCCCCTTCCGCCGGTACCATGAGGAGCACCACCCCCCGGGCCCCCGTCACCCGCAGGAGGGCGAGACAGGCGGCATGCAGGATCGGGCTGGTCTGGAGAATGGCCATCAGACCACCTCCTTCAACAACTCCCTCAAGGCATTCAACCGCTCCGGGACCACATCGGGCAGCAGGCTGCCGAGACTCCCCTCGATGGCGGGTCCCCCGCCCGATTCGGTCACCAGCGCCTCGGCGATCTGCACCGCCACGGCGACCGGGGAGGGATCCCCCTCCTGCCAATGGCCGTCGACACCCTCCACGACCGGCCAGGGCACGCCCCAGAGAGCCAGCAGCAAGGCCCCCAACTGGGGATGGGATGCCCCCCAACGCTCCTCCTCCAGACGTACGAGGGAGATTCCGCTCTCCTCGGCCTGGCGCAGGAGGGAAAAATACTCCTCGCCGAGATTGGCCAGCAGCAGAAGCTGGCCGAACCCGCGGAGCAGTCCGGCCGATCCCGCGATCTGCTGCTGCTCCGCACTCCCCCCTTCGGCCCGTACCACCCTCACCGCCATGGCCGCCACCCGCTGCGCCCGCATCCAGAAGGCATCCAGGGAGAATCCGGGAAGAGGCAACTGTTCGAAGAGTTGGCTGGCCAGGGCCACCGTGCGCAGGATGGTGGCACCCAGTTTCACGGCGGCCCGCTCCACCGAAACCACCGGGGCACCGGAGAGAAACAGGGGAGAGTTGGCGAGCTGCAGCAGCCGGGCAGCCAGAGCGGGATCCCGGGCGGCGATGGAGGCGGCACGGACGAGACTGCCGCGAGGAGAATCGAGTTCGTCGACCAGTTCCAGATAGAGGGCCGGCAACACCGGCAGCACCTCCATCTCACAGCAGAGCCTCTCCAGTCCCGGCCTGGAGTGCATTCCTTCTCGGATCTTCAGCACACCGCGCAGGGTCTCCTCCAGCACATCGAGACGGCACGGCTTGGGGAGGAATCGGTGCGCCACCGGCGGAGAGGAGACGACCCGTTCGCGCAGTGCCGTGTCGGCGAGAATGACACGCGCCGGCGGTGGCTCCATCCTCCCCACCTCTTCCAGCCACGCCACTCCTCGATCCGCCGAGGTGAGATTGAGCAGCAGCAGGTGGAACGGTCTCTGCCGAAGGCACGAGACCGCCTCCTCCCGGCTGCTCACGATCACCGTCTGCCACTCGGGACACACCCGGGCGAGATGGGCCGCCACCACGTCGAGCAGCGCCTCACCCTCTTCCACCAGCAGGAGACGGATGTTCTCCGACTGTTCCGATTCGCTCACGGCCCACCTTGTCGAGACGCGGCCTCCGCCGCTTCTTTCCCAACTATCGGCGCATGGGGAAGGATCCTGAACCGGGCAGGAGGCGCCGCGGGCGGGAGGATCTCAGCCGAACCAGACTCTCGCGTTGCGGAACAGCCGCATCCAGGGCGAGTCCTCGTCCCACGCATCCGGGCACCAGGAGAACTGGCTGGCACGGAACACCCGTTCGGGGTGGGGCATCATGATGGTGAAGCGGCCATCGCTGGAGCAGAATCCGGTGAGCCCCCCGGGAGAGCCGTTCGGGTTGTCCGGATAGCGTTCGGTGGGACGACCGTGGTTGTCCACATAGCGAAGCGCCGCAACCCCCGCTCTCCGGGCCTCGGCCGCCCCGTCGGCGGTCGCGAACTCCGCACGTCCCTCGCCGTGGGCGACGACGATGGGCATCCGCGAACCGGCCATCCCCGTAAGGAAGAGGGAGGGACTCTCCAGCACCTCCACCATCACCAGCCGCGCCTCGTACTGCTCGGAGAGATTGCGCACGAAATGGGGCCAGTGATCGCTGCCGGGAATCAGTTCACGCAGATTGGACATCATCTGGCAGCCATTGCAGACGCCCAGGCCGAAGCTGTCGCCCCGCTGGAAGAAGGCGGAGAACTCGTCGCGGGCACGACTGTTGAAGATGATCGACTTGGCCCACCCCTCACCGGCTCCCAGCACGTCGCCGTAGGAGAAACCGCCACAGGCGGCCAGGCCGTGGAAGTCGGAGAGGCGGGTGCGTCCCGCAATGATGTCGCTCATGTGGACGTCCACCGCCTCGAAACCGGCACGATCGAAGGCCGCGGCCATCTCCATCTGGCCGTTGACCCCCTGCTCCCGCAGGATCGCCACCCGCGGGCGGGCCCCCTGCAGGATGTAGGGGGCCGCAGGATCTTCGTCCACGGAGAAGGTGAGGTCGGCGTGGAGACCGGGGTCGCTGGTATCCAGCAGGCGATCGTACTCCTGGCGGGCACACTCGGGGTTGTCACGCAGGGACTGCATCCGCCAGGTGGTCTCGGACCAGACCCGCTGCCAGGCGGCGCGCTCCTCGGTCAGATAGACCCGCCCCCGGTGACGGAAGGTGATGCGATCCTCTTCGGCGAGGGTGCCGATCACGTGGCTCACCCGACCGAGACCGGCGGTATGGAGCGCCTCCAGCACCTCGTCAGTGTCGCAGTGGCGTACCTGGATCACCGCACCGAGTTCCTCGGCGAAGAGCGCGGCGAGGGGATCCTCCCCCAATGCGTCCAGTGTCACATCGATGCCGCAGTGGCCCGCGAAGGCCATCTCGCACAGGGTGACGAAGAGACCACCGTCGGAACGGTCGTGGTAGGCGAGGATCCGGTCGGCGTGATTGAGCTCCTGGATCACCTCGAAGAAGGCGCGCAGCGCCGCCGGGTCGTCGAGATCGGGTGCCTCGTCCCCCACCTGACGGTAGACCTGGGCCAGCGCCGAGGCCCCCAGCCGGTTGCGCCCCTTGCCCAGGTCAACGAGGATCAGGTCGGTGTCGCCCAGGTCCCCGCGCAGCTGCGGCGTGCGGGTGTTGCGCACGTCGATCACCGGGCCGAAGGCCGAGATCACCAGCGACAAGGGGGCAGTGACCGAGTGCTCCGCGCCCCCCTCCCTCCAGACCGTCTTCATGGACATGGAGTCCTTGCCCACGGGGATTGTGATGCCCAGGGCGGGACAGAGCTCCATGCCCACCGCCTCCACCGCGTCGTAGAGCCCGGCATCCTCGCCAGGGTGGCCGGCGGGGACCATCCAGTTGGCGGAGAGCACCACCCGGCCCAGATCGTCGACCCGCGCCGCGGCGAGATTGGTGAGCGCCTCGCCCACCGCCATGCGCACCGACGCCCGATGGTCGAGAAGGGCCACCGGGGCCCGCTCGCCGATCGCCATCGCCTCGCCGGTATAGCCCCGGTAGTCGGTGGAGGTGACCGCCACGTCGGCCACCGGCACCTGCCAGGGTCCCACCATCTGGTCACGGGCGATCAGGCCGGTGACGCTGCGATCGCCGATGGTGATGAGGAAGGTCTTGTCCGCCACCCCCGGCAGCAGCAGCACCCGCCGCGCCGCCTCTGTAACGTCCAGCCCGTCGAACCGCAGCGGCGGTTTGTGGAAGGGGTGGTGGTGGACGTCGCGCAGCATCTTGGGCGGTTTGCCCAGCAGTACCTCCATGGGCAGATCGATGGGGGAGCTGTCGAGCAGGCCGTCGCCGAGTACCAGTTGCTGCTCTTCGGTCGCCTCGCCGATCACCGCAAAGGGGCAGCGCTCGCGCTCGCAGATGGCCTGGAACTGGGGCAGACGCTCGGCGTCCACCGCCAGCACGTAGCGCTCCTGCGCCTCGTTGCACCAGATCTCCATGGGCGACATGCCGGGATCGTCACAGGGGATGGCACGGAGTTCGAAGCGGGCGCCGCGCCCGCTGTCGTTGACCAGCTCCGGCATGGCGTTGGAGAGACCGCCGGCCCCCACATCGTGGATGGAGACGATCGGGTTGTCGGCGCCCATGCGCCAGCAGCGGTCGATCACCTCCTGGGCGCGCCGCTCCATCTCGGGGTTGCCGCGCTGTACCGAGGCGAAATCGAGATCCTCCTCGCTCTCGCCGGTGGCCATGCTGGATGCGGCCCCCCCGCCGAGACCGATGAGCATGGCGGGACCGCCGAGGACGATGAGCTGGGCGCCGGGGGGGATCCGGTGCTTCTCCACCAGCGGCCGGCGGATGGTGCCCACCCCGCCGGCGAGCATGATCGGCTTGTGATAGCCGCGCACCTCGGGCCCCTCGGGGCCGGTGACCCGCTCCTCGAAGGTGCGGAAGTAGCCGGCGATGTTGGGCCGGCCGAACTCGTTGTTGAAGGCCGCGGCACCGATCGGTCCCTCCAGCATGATCTCCAGCGCCGAGGCGATCCGCTTCGGCCG
>JALTLT010000243.1 GCA_027001815.1 Gammaproteobacteria bacterium
GGTCACGCATATCGGCGCTGTGGCACCAGCCCGTCTCGTGCCCCATGTTGTTGCCGCCCGGCAACTGATTGGACCACATCTCGGTCACGCCGTCGTCCGGATCGCGAAGGAAGCGGTCGGTGAGGATGTCGCAGTAGTCGAAACGCCACCAGAGATCCTCGAAAGAGGTGCTGTAGTAGTAGACCTCGGCCCGGCTGGTGTCGGGAATCCCCGCCAGCCAGAGGGCGGAACCGGTATAGGTGAGGTCGAAGTTGGGTCCGCAGCCGATCCCCAGCCGCTTGCCGATCGCAGCGAGACGGCCGGCCAGCGAGGTTCCCTGGTAGGGCGTACCGAGCGACTGCAGCAACCGCGGCCCCGTGGCCAGGTCGAGCCCGCTCCAGTAGTAGGTCTTGAGGTGGAGGGCGGCGTCGCCCCCCTGGCTGTGGGCGATGATGCCGTAGGAGGGGAACTGGGCGCCGAAATCGAGCAGCAGATTGGCGAACTCGTCGTGGCTGCGATTCTGGTTGAAGTCCTCGAAGACGGCGTAGTCGGTGAAATCCTCCACCGGCCAGACCCCGGTGGAGCAGTAGCCGTGCACCAGCATCACCACGCCGCCCACCGCCTCGGCACGGGCCGCCAGATCGGCGGGCATGGGGCCTTCGCGCATCTCGCGGGTCACCGGGCCGTGGTAGGGGGCGATCTCCCGCAGGAGCCGCTCCGGTACCCGGATCGGGAGCCTGGCACGCTCCAGCAGCGGCAGGTGGGTACGCGGATCCTGGAGACGGAACGCTCTCAGTTCCAGCCCGTCCAGACGGCCTGCGCGACCCAGCCAGCGGGGGTCGAGGCGCAGCCTCACCGCCCCGTCGCGCACCGGGGCGATCCCCCCCAGCCAGACCACGGGCCGGGCCCCATCGCCACGGCTCCATACCTCGACGGCCGCCTGGAAGCGCTGCCCGTCACGGACCCCTTCGAGGGGCAACCGCACACTCAGCGCCCCCTCCCCCCGCTCCAGCGAGGCACCGCCCGCGAGGCGTGGCCCGCCCTTCACCACCGGGAAGATCTCCTCGACGCTGCGTGCCACCATCCTGCCATCCGGCGTCGCGGCCTGCAGCCAGGCCCGCAGCAGCCAGTCGCCGGGACCCAGATCGGCGAGCGAGGCCCCGAACACCCCGTCGCCGGGGGCGCCGTCACCGTGCCGTCCGTCGTCGTGGAGCGCCACGAGGCGGGAGCCACCTCGTGGACCGAGCACCTGGAGTCGGGCGTGCTTCACCGCCAGGGGGGCCACCCGGGGCGCCCGGATCACGCCACTCGCCCCCTCCCGATGGAAGAACCAGACGGCGACACCCGGATTGTCCACGCCCCCGGTTCGATGGAGATAGAGTCCCCAGGGGGCGTCGTCCTCGACGATCAGCTCGCCGCGCAGACCGGGACGGGCCCCTTCGAGCCGCGCCTCCCAGATGCCGGCCGCCGCCGAGCCGATCTCCTGCCTCCAGACCGGCAGGTCACCGTTGCCGAGCAGGCCGGAACGGGTCATGCGGGGGGCGAACCGCTTCACGGAGCCGTCGGGGGCGGTCAGGCGCAGCCTCCACTCCCCTTCGGCGGGCAACACCAGCTTCAGGACCAGCCGCCCCTCCCGGGCAGTCTGCCAGCGCCCCGTCCAGGCGGCACTCTCGTCCAGTTCCACCGGCACCATCAGCGAACCGGAGCGGGTGCCCACCTCACGCAGGGGCGGCAGCCGGAGCTGGCCATCGGCCATCCCCTCCGGTTCCACGGCCAGGCTCTTGTAGGGCCCCATGGCATGGCCCGCTCCCGGCAGGACCAGCAGCAGGAACAGCACCACGCGAATCCTCCAACCCCATCCGACTCTCTGGATCGTCATCTCCTTCCCCTCCTTCGGTTCCGTATCGGAAGCCCTGACTCGATCGGCGTTTCCTCTCTCTGATCTTCCGAGTATGGCCCATCGCCCCGCATTCGTCAGGTGGATGGGCGAAAAGAGGTCCGGCCGTCCGCCCGGTGGATGGCCAACTCCAGCTCGCAGTATTCCTCGAGCGGCTCCACCGGCGCAGGGTCGTCGGCGCAGCTGCATCCGGCGATGAGCGAGCGGTAGAAGACCCCCACCCGCACGACGATGCGACCCTCTTCGTCGAGACGGCTCGAGAGGATCATCACCTGCTCCGGCCCGCCGGTGACGATCCCTCCCGCGCCGAGCCCGGCCTGCAGCAGCGGCATCAGTGCATCGCCCAGAGAGTGCAATTCGTCCCGCAGGGTGGGCTCGAAGGCTTCGCCGCCCCAGGCAGCGGCCGCGGCGGGCAGTCGCGGTTGCCCGGTCTGCTCCGCTTCCCTCTCCTGCCCGATGCCGGCCATGCCGGGGGCGTAGGTCAGCCCGCCTCTTCCAGGCGGCGGCGGGCGCGGCTCACCGCCGCCCTCACCTGGCCGGGCGCGGTGCCTCCCACGTGATCGCGGGCGGCCACCGATCCCTCCAGGGTCAGCACCTGGTAGACCTCTTCATCGATCAGCGGCGAGAAGTCGCGCAGTTCGTCGAGGGTGAGTTCGGCCAGGTCACGCCCTGTCTCCACGCCAAGCCGGACCGCCCGCCCCACCACCTCGTGGGCATCGCGGAAGGGGAGTCCCTTGCGCACCAGGTAGTCGGCCAGGTCGGTTGCGGTGGAGAAGCCGCTGCGGGCCGCGGCCAGCATGCGGTCGCGACGGGGCAGGATGGCCGGCACCATGTCGGCGAAGGCGCGCAGGCAGTGGTGGACCGTATCGACGGTGTCGAACAGGGGCTCCTTGTCCTCCTGGTTGTCCTTGTTGTAGGCGAGGGGCTGGGCCTTCATCAGGGTGAGCAGGCCGATGAGGTGACCGAACACCCGCCCGCTCTTGCCGCGCACCAGCTCCGGCACGTCCGGATTCTTCTTCTGTGGCATGATGGAGGAGCCGGTGCAGAAGCGGTCCGGCAGCTCGATGAAGCCGAACTGGGCGGAGGACCAGACGATCAGTTCCTCCGAGAAGCGGGAGAGGTGCATCAGCAGGATCGCCGAGGCGGCGGTGAATTCGATGGCGAAGTCGCGATCGCTCACCGCGTCCAGGGAGTTTTCCGCAGGGCGGTCGAAACCGAGCAGCTCGGCGGTGTAGTGGCGATCGATGGGGTAACTGGTGCCGGCCAGGGCGGCGGCGCCAAGCGGCATCACGTTGGCCCGGCGGCGGCAGTCGATCAGTCGTCCGGCGTCCCGTTCCAGCATCTCGAACCAGGCCATCATGTGGTGGCCGAAGGTGACCGGCTGGGCCACCTGGAGGTGGGTGAAACCGGGCATGATGGTATCCGCCTCGCGCTCCGCCTGCTCCAGCAGCCCCCGCTGGAGCCGGCGCAGCTCACCGAGGATGGCGTCGATGGCGTCACGCAGGAACATGCGGATGTCGGTGGCCACCTGGTCGTTGCGGGAACGGCCGGTGTGGAGCTTCTTGCCGGCGTCACCGATCCGGGCAGTGAGGCGTGCCTCGATGTTCATGTGCACATCCTCGAGTTCCACCGACCAGGGGAATTCGCCCTGCTCGATCTCCCCGCCGATCGCCTCGAGCCCGTCGACGATGGCATCGCGCTCCGCCTCGGAGAGGATCCCCGTCCTCGCCAGCATGCGGGCATGGGCGATGGAGCCCTCGATGTCGTGGCGGGCGAGCCGGCGATCGAACTCCACCGACGCCGTGAACGCCTTGACGAAGGCGTCGGTCTCCTCGGTGAACCGCCCGCCCCAGATCTTGCCGCCGCCGCTCTCTTCGCTCATGACCTCTCTGTCCCCGGTTGTCACGACCGAGGAGTATATCAGCCGAACAGGGGGCGCGGGTATGGAGAGGGGCGATTCCTCCAGGCGCGGGGTCGGAAGGCGGATCCGCATGGCGGTCACGGGTGGTTCCGGCAAGCACCCGAAGTCACCTGCCTGGCGTCCCGCCTTCTGGTACCCTCTGCGTCTGGCAGGCTGTCGAAAAACACCGTTTTTCGACAGCCTGTGCCGCGGTGCATGGATGCACCGCCGTTTTCAATGACGGCAAGTCATTGAAAACGTAAGGAAGCCGGAAATCGCGTTTTCGGCTTCCAGCGTTGAAAAAGGCCAGGACGGCCTTTTTCGACAGCCTGCCAGGGAGCCCCCAAAAGGAAAGGAGATGGAAGAGAAGGAGAGATCACCCAGGCACGACGAACCGCTCAGCTACCTGCCGGAGTTCTGCGATATCCGTATCC
>JALTLT010000244.1 GCA_027001815.1 Gammaproteobacteria bacterium
CCCTCGGCATCGAGGCGCCGGTCACAGCGGTTCCCAACCCGGTGATCGACAGCCGCCTGGAACGGCTGGCGGCGGAGCCCCTTCCGGCGCGCCCGGACGATCTTCCGCTGATCGTCGCCGTCGGCCGGCTCTCGCGGGTGAAGGACTTCCCCACCCTGCTGCACGCCTTCGCCCGACTGCGCCGGCGTCTCCCCTGCCGGCTGGCGATCCTCGGCGAGGGGCGGCAGCGCCCCCGACTCGAGCGACTGGCACACCGGCTCCGGATCGCCGCCTGGCTCGAGATGCCGGGTCACGTGGCCAACCCCTACCCCTGGCTGGCAGCGGCCGATCTGTTCGTGCTCCCCTCCCTGTTCGAAGGCTCGCCCAACGCCCTGGTGGAGGCTCTCGCCCTCGGCACGCCGTCGATCGCCAGCGACGCCCCCGGCGGCGCCGCGGAGATCCTCGGCGAGGGGCGCTACGGCCCCCTCTTTCCCGTCGGCGACCATCGTCATCTCGCCGAGTGCATGGAGCGACTGCTCCGCCACCCACCCGATCCGGCGGATCTGCGCGAGGCGGCCGCCCCCTTCACGGTGGAGCGGAGCAGCGAGGCCTATCTGAAGGCCCTGGAACTCGATTAACAGGCCGCCGAAAAACCGGAGGTTTCAATGGCCTGTCAACCCGAAAATTGTGTGAAGCCGCCCGATATTGCATTCAAGGAATCTCTGATTTATTCAGAGATTCCTGCGGCACAGGGATGTGCCGCCAAAATCAGTCACCGCAGGTGATTGATGATGACTACGCCTTGCGCTGAAGGGCGGGACGCACCTCCATCCGGCAGCTTCACGCGACTTTCGGGTTAACGCAGCCGCCTCACCAGCCTCATCCCGGCGAGAGAGTGTTCATGACGTCCGTTTTGGTGGAGAATGGCGCCTTCGGGCATCGGCCCATCGCGACAGGGTGACGACGGACATCATGTGCGGCATCGCGGGCATCATCGCAACCCCGGCGGGGGAGATCGACCCGGCGCGCCTGGAACGTGCCCTGGAGCGACTCGCCCACCGTGGCCCCGACCACCGCGGCAGTCACCGCGAGGGCGGCGTCGCCCTGGGACACACCCGCCTCTCCATCATCGACCTGGAGGGCGGCGACCAGCCCCTCTTCAGCGCAGACCGCCACCTGGTCCTGGTGGCCAACGGCGAGATCTACAACCACGTGGAACTGCGCGAAGAGCTGGAGGCGCGCGGTCACCGGTTCAGCTCCCGTTCCGACTGCGAGACCATCCTCCACGCCTACCGCGAATACGGCGAGGCGTTCCTCGAACACCTCCACGGCATGTTCGCCTTCGCCCTGTGGGACGGGGAGCGACAGCGGATGATCCTGGCCCGCGACCGTCTGGGGATGAAGCCGCTCTTCCTCCACGCCTCCCCCACGGGCATCCGTTTCGCCTCGGAGCTGAAGGGGCTGCTGCCGCTGCTCGATCACACCCCCGACATCCACCCCGGCGCCCTCATCCAGTACCTGAGCCGCCAGTTCAGCTCGGGCACCACCACCATCTTCCAGGGGATCGAGCGGCTGCTGCCCGCCGAGGCGGTGTGCATCGAGGGGGGACGCATCACCCGCCGCTGGCGCTACTGGTGCGCCACCGCCGTCGAACCCTCCTCCGCCGGCCTGGAGGAGGCGCGCGAGGAGTTCGATGCCATCATGGAGCGGGTGATGGTGGAGCACATGCGCTCCGACGTCCCCTTCGGCCTCTTCCTCTCCGGCGGTGTCGACTCCGCCATCCTGCTGGCGATGCTGGAGCACCACGGTGCCGGCCCCATCCACACCTGGTCGGCGGGCTTCGCCGACGACGACCGGGACAGCGAGCTGCCCGCGGCCCGCCGCCTGGCGGAGCGCTTCGGCACCCGGCACGAGGTACTGGAACTGGAGCGTGACCAGGTCTTCGGCGTGCTGGCCCACACGGTCTGGGCGGCGGACGAACTGATGCTCGACTATGCCAACCTCCCCACCGCCCTGCTCGCCCACGCCGCCGCCCGGCGGCTCAAGGTGGTCTTCTCCGGCGAGGGAGGCGACGAGGTGTTCGCCGGCTACCGGCGCTACGGGGTCCGCCCCCTGGAGCGGCGTCTCAAGGCGCTGTTCCATCCCGGCAGCGGCGGCTTCCGCATCCGGGGCTACCTGCGGCGGCGCTGGCGGCGCCACCTGCCCCTGCCGGCCCTGGTGGAGCACGTGGAGATGGAGCGGCTGCCGGTGATCAACGCCTGGCAGGAGACCCCCGCCCGGTGGAGCGACCTGCAGCGGATGCAGTACGTGGACCTGGTCACCGCACTGCCCGACAACCTGCTGGTGAAGAACGACCGGATGCTGATGGCCAGCGGGATGGAGGGGCGGCTGCCGTTCGTCGACCACCGGGTGGTGGAGTTCGGCCTCGGCCTGCCGGATGCGCTCAAGCGGGACGCCGGGGGCGGCAAGCGGTTTCTGAAATGGTGGGCGGAACGCTGGCTGCCGCGTGATCACCTGAACGCCCCCAAGCGCGGTTTCCACGTGCCCGTGGGCACCTGGCTCACCCCCGACCTGATGGACTGTCTGGCGGGCCGGTTGCCCGCTCACCCTGCCATCACCCCCTGGTTCGAGGGGAGCGTGGTACGCGAGCTGCTGGACAACGCCCGGCGGCGCAACAGCCCCAACCGCATCGTCTGGGCACTGCTGCAACTGGCCATCTGGCACGAACTCTTCATCGAGGGCGACGGTTCTCCACCACCCGTCGACTGCGATCCCCTGGAGCTGATCTCGGCCTGACAGCCCGTCGGACTTCAAGCTGAAGGTCACTCTGCACCGCGGAAAACACCAGAAGCCGACGGCCTGTCAAAGACCGACAGGCTGCTGAGTCGCGCTGAAGAAGAGGGGAGCCCCCTTTGGCAGGATGCCAAAAAATGCCATCCTGGCCTTTTTTCCAACGCCGGAAACCGAAAATGCGATTTCCGGCTTCCTCACGTTTTCAATGACCTGGCGTCATTGAAAACGGCGGTGCATCCGTGCACCGCGGCACAGGCTGCCGAAAAACGATGTTCTTCAACAGCCTTTCAGGGGAGGGGACAGGGACGGTCGTAGACGGCCATGATCGACTCCAGCTCCTCGAGGACCCGACGACGCTGATCGGCATTCAACGCCTCCGTGCCGGGGACGACCGCCCCCGCGGCCAACGCCTCGATGGTCTGGCGGACGCGGGCACAGCCGGCCTGGCAGAGCGCCTCGACACAGGCGTCGATTACTCCGTCCCCACCAAATGTCACCTCGCGCACTGGCTGCATCGGCCCGGCCCCTGCTGGATTGAGCCAGGCATTCTATCAGGGAAGCTCCGATCAAAGCCATCTTCGCCCTGCCGGAGAGAGGCCCGCCGCAGCCCCCCCCAAAGAGCGGCTTCGGGGGGAACAGGGGGTATCAGCCGCGTCACCTTCGCCGCAGCCGGCCCATGAGCCCCTTCCATCCCCTTTCCCTGCCCTCGAACATGTAACCGTGGTATTCGATATCCTGAGCGTAGAGCGACTCGACCACCTCGACCTCCTCACGGCCATAGTAGACGGAATAATGGCGATGGCGGGAACGGTTGACGAAGGCAAGAGGCTCCCGACCGAGACCGATCCGATCGAAGACCAGGTTCATGTCCGCCTGCAGCGACTCGAACCGACAGATGAAATCGACGAACGGCACTCCCTCCTGGTGAGTGTACAAATGGAGGGGAAGGGAGTGGACACGCACGATCTCGTCTTCCCAGTAGGCATCAAGTCGCCGCACGAATTCCTTGAAAGGGAAATCGAAATAACTGGCAATCGAAACCAGGCGATCCCAGGGATTGCGCACCACCGAGAAGATGAAGTACTCCTCGAGTTCCTCATCTGTGATGGAACCGATCCACTCCGCGAATCTCTCCGGATGATCCTTGTGGTGGAAGATCCCCTCCAGCCGATTTTGCAGGCCATGACGGAGGATGCTGGTACCCGCCGTCTTCGAGGGCTTCATGTAGATGAACTTCGGCTCTTCGCAAACGATGATTCCTCCGGGGTGGGGATGAAGCCGGAAGAAGTCGGCAAGCCCCTCGCGGTTTCTTCTGGGATCAGGGTCCATGCAATCGTTCTCCGTACGGAATGGCCGAGACGGCGCACCGTCAGTGCAGCGTCCTCTGGAAGATCGTCCCGCAGCAGCGACTGAAGGGGCGGCCGGAG
>JALTLT010000245.1 GCA_027001815.1 Gammaproteobacteria bacterium
GCATCCGCATCGGCATGTACCGGGTGGGGATGCTGCTGGCCGGTTTCGTGCTGATCCTCAGCGACTGGCTGGGGTGGGCGGGCACCTACCTCTCCGCCGCCGGCCTCTTCCTGCTGATGGCGGCGGCCATCTCCCGGGCGCCGCGGGAGCGGACGGTGATCCGGGGGGAGGGGGTGCGGCTGGGGGAGGAGCTGGCCGCCATCGCCCGCCAGCCCTGGGCTGCGGGCGCCGTGTGGGGGCTGCTGGCGGGCGCCCTCTGGCTGGTGGACCGGAAGATCGACCTGGCGCAGGATCGCCCCTGGCTGTGGCCGGCCGCCTTCGCCGCCGGTGCCCTCTGGGTGGCGGTGGCGACGGTGCGCCACCGGTCACCGGCGCTGGACGAGGTGCAGGAACGCCAGCGGTTGCGGGAGGGCCCCATGTTCGGTGCCCTCATGGAGATGCTCACCCGGCCGGGAATCCTGCCGGTGATCGCCTTCATCCTCCTCTTCAAGCTGGGCGACGCGGCGATGGGCTTCATGGTCAAGCCCTTCTGGGTGGATGCCGGTTTCTCGGCCACCCAGATCGGCCTGGTGTCGGTCAACATCGGTCTGGTGCTCTCCATTGCCGGGGGCGTGGCGGGCGGATGGATCACCGACCGCATCGGCATCTTCCGCGGTCTCTGGGTGCTGGGTCTCTTCCAGGCGCTCTCCAATCTCGGTTACGCCGGGGCGGCCTGGCTGCTGCCGCTGGGCAGCGTCGACGGGGAACTCACCCTCCTGCAGCAGGGGGTGATGTACGGCGCCTCGGCCGTCGAGTCGTTCACCGGCGGCCTCGGCACCGCCGCCTTCCTCGCCTTCCTGATGGCGATCGTGGACCGGCGCCGGGCGGCCACCGAGTACGCCCTGCTCAGCTCCATCTTCGCCCTTTCGCGCTCCCTGGCCGGTTGGGCGGGGGGATTCGGTGCCCACGACATGGGATACGCCAACTGGTTCCTGGTCACCTTCTTCCTCTCCTTCCCCGCCTACCTCCTGCTACCCTGGGTGAGGAGGATGCTGGGAGAGGGGTGCAGAGAGGCGTGAGCGGCATGGGCCAGCGATGGAGGGAACGGTGAGTCTCGGGCCGGTGATGGTGGATCTGGCGGGGCCGGAGCTGGAGGCGGAGGAGCGGGAGATCCTGCGCCATCCCCTGGTCGGCGGGGTGATCCTCTTCACCCGCAACTACCGCGAGCCGGAACAGGTGAAGGCGCTGGTGGAGGCGATCCACGCCGTGCGCTCGCCCCGCCTGCTGGTGGCGGTGGACCAGGAGGGGGGGCGGGTGCAGCGCTTTCGTGACGGCTTCACGCCGCTGCCCGCCCTGCGCAACCTGGGGCGGCTGTTCGACCGGGAGGTGTCCCGCGCCCGCCGCTACGCCCGTGAGCTGGGCTGGTTGATGGCCACCGAGCTGAGGGAGGTGGGCATCGACCTCAGCTTCGCTCCGGTGCTCGATCTGGATCGCGGGGTGAGCGGCGTGATCGGCGACCGTGCCTTCCACGGCGATCCGGAGGCGGTGGCCGACCTCGCCCACCACTACGTGAGGGGGATGCGCGAGGCGGGGATGGAGGCCACCGGCAAGCACTTTCCCGGCCACGGCTCGGTGGCCGCCGACTCCCACCTGGACCTGCCGGTGGACGAACGCCCGCTGGAGGAGATGCTCTTCCAGGACCTGCTCCCCTTCGAACGGATGGCCGGTGAGGGAATCGCCGCCATGATGATGGCGCACGTGGTCTATCCGGCGGTCGATCCCCTGCCGGCCAGTTTCTCGCGGATCTGGATCGGCGAGGTGCTGCGTGGCCGGCTCGGTTTCCTGGGGGCGGTCTTCAGTGACGACCTCTCCATGGAGGGAGCGGCCGGCATCGGTGACCACGTCGACCGCGCCCTGGCGGCCCTGGAGGCGGGTTGCGACATGGTGATCGTGTGCAATAATCCCGAGGGAAGGGGTCGGATTCTCGACCGCCTGAGCTGGTCCCCTTCCCCGGCCCAGTTACTGCGTCTCAACCGGATGCACGGCCGGGATGCCGCCCCGGAGGCGGACCCTGCAGCGCGTCTCGCCGCGGCCCGTGAGCTGGCCGCCCGCTGCGAGCCCGGTCTCTGGCTCGACCTGGAACAGGACGCCCTCTCATGATTCGATGGCTGCTGGTCGCCTGCCTCTCCCTGCTCTCGCCGCTGCCGGCGGTGGCGGAGGATCTGGCCGACGCACGGGTCCAGATGCTGCTGGCGGCGCAGGAGGCGCCCGACGGGGTGCTCTTCGAGGTGGTGGAGGCTGATGAGGACGTTCTCGACGAGGCGCTGGAGCGGATCATCCCCTGGGTGGAGGCGCTGCGCCGACGTTTCCCGGGGCTGGAGATCGCGGTGGTGAGCCACGGCCAGGAGATGTTCTCCCTCACCCGCGACAATCTCGACTTCTATCCCGACGCCCACCGCATGACCCGGGAGCTGGTGGAGCGCCACCACGTCTCCTTCCACGTCTGCGGCGCCTTCGCCGCCATGAACGGGGTGGAGCCGGAGGAGTTTCCGGCGTACGTGGACGTGGCCGCCTCCGGACCCGCCCAGGTCAACGACTACGTGGCCATCGGTTTCACCCGCATCACCCTCGATCTGGAGGAGGAGTGAGAGCCTGGAGCCCGCCGGGATCCGGTTGAGGGTACCGGTGCCTTCACCAGGGGACGGAGCCATCCCTGACAAGGTGTTGAAAAAGGCCGTCCTGGCCTTTTTCAACACCGGAAGCCGAACATGCGATTTCCGGCTTCCTTCTTCCTCACGTTCTCAATGAGGCTGGCAGCCTGTCGGACTATGACAGGCCGTCGGGTTCTGGTGCGTTCCGCGGGGCCCCGAGAGGCGGGAAGGCCCTCCCGGGGGACGCCGTGAACCCATCCCTGGGGGCTCGTCGGCGGCATCCTTGCCGCCAACGCCCCCGGGAGGGCCTTCCCGCCTCTCGGGGCAGAGTGACCTTCGGCTCGAAGTCCGACAGGCTGCCGAAAAAGGTGTTTTTCACCAGCCTGTCCAGTGAAAAACCGGCGCCAATGCCGAGCGCAACCCGGCGCCCCGCGGAAAGCACCAGTACCCGCCATCCCGCCGGATCCGTCATGCGCCCAGCATCTCCATCAGCGCGCGGGCGGCCGAGGAGAGGGTGCGGCGGCGGTGGTGGACGACTCCCAGGCGGCGCTGCAGGACGATGCCCTCCACCTCCACCGTCCGCACCTCCGCGTCCACCATGATCTCCGGGATCACCGTCCAGCCCAGGCCGATGGCGGCCAGTCTCTTGAGGGTCTCCAGGAAGTCGGTCTGCTGGGCGACCCGGGGCCGGACACCGTGCGCCTCCAGGGCCCGCTCCACCAAGGCCCGGGTCTGGGTGCCGCTGCTCGGCAGCAGGGCGTCGTAGCGGGCGAGTTCCGCGGGTGGGCAGCGCCTCCCGGCCAGGGGATGACCGGGTGAGACCACCACCGCCAGGGGATCGGGCCACACCTCCCGCGCCTGCAGCTCCTCCTCCAGCCGCTCCGGGAGGGTGACCACCGCCAGCTCCAGGGAGCCGTGCAGCACCTGGTGGCACGCCTGCTCCGAGCCGAGGAAGGCGAGTTCCAGGCGCACGGCGGGGTGACGTTCCACATAGCGCTCCAGCACCGCCGGCAGCCGGTGCAGGCCGATGTGGTGGCTGGTGCCGAGGGGCAGGGTGCCGGCGGGGGTGGCATCGAGGCTGGCGATGCGCCGGCGGCACTCCTCCACCCCCTCGAGGATCGCCTCGCCCTCCTCCAGCAGCAGCCGGCCGGCGCCGGTCAGCACCACCCGATGCCCCATCCGGTCGAAGAGGGGGACCCCCAGCTCCTCTTCCAGTTGCGCCACCCGTTTGCTCACCGCCGGCTGGGTGAGGAAGAGCCGCTCCGCGGCCCGCGAGAAGGAGCCGCACTCGGCGACGGCGAGGAAGGTCCGGATCTGGGCGAGTTCCATGAGGGTTCTCCTGCATCAGCGTCGTTGTGCCCCCCGCCGAAGGGGAGATCTTTGCGGGGGGGGCGTGAACCCTGCTCGGCCGCACCATCGGCCCGCGTACCCTGATCGATTTGCGGGTCAGCAGGCTATTGAAAAAACAGCGTTTTTCGGCAGCCTGTGCCGCCGTACGTGAGGAAGCCGGAAATCGCATTTTCGGCTTCCGGCTGGCTCACTCTTGCCGCCAACGCCCCCG
>JALTLT010000246.1 GCA_027001815.1 Gammaproteobacteria bacterium
GTGGAGAATCCGCCTCCATCCCCCACCGAGGCTGCCGGCGGTGGCGAGTGGAGCGAGGTGGTGGCCGGTCTCGGATTGCGCGGGATCGCCCGGGAACTGGCGGCCAACTCGCTTCTGGAGGGGCGTGACGGCGATCGGATTCGTCTGGTGCTCGAGGAGAAATATGCGCAGATCTGTACCGATCGTGCGAAGAAAAGCCTGGAAGCCGCGCTTTCTCGCCACTATGGCGAGACGGTGAGGCTGGAGATCGAGGTGGGCAGCGTGGAGGGGGAGACCCCCGCCCGGCGGCGTGCCCGCCAGACCGAGGAGCGCCACCGGGATGCGGTCGCCGCCATCGAGCAGGATCAGACGGTGGGCAGCCTGCGGGAGGTGCTGGGCGCCGAGGTGCGACCCGACCTGGTACGGCCCGTGGAAGAATGACAGTACGAGGAGAATCGATGAAAGGTGGACTTGGCAACCTGCTGAAGCAGGCGCAGAAGATGCAGGAAGAGATGCAGAAGGCCCAGGAGCAGCTCGCCGGCCTGGAGGTGACGGGCGAGGCGGGCGGCGGCATGGTGAAGGTGACCCTGACCGGTCGCCACGAGGCGCGCCGGGTGGAGATCGACGACGCCCTTCTGGACGAGGACCGGGACATGCTCGAGGACCTGGTGGCGGCCGCCATCAACGATGCGGTCAAGAAGCTGGAGCGGGAGAGCCAGGCGAGGATGGCCGACGTGACCGCCGGACTGCCCCTTCCACCCGGATTCAAGCTCCCGTTCTGAGACGAAACCCATGGGATTCTCACCGCTCATCGACCGTCTCGTGGAAGCGCTGCGGGTGCTTCCCGGCGTCGGCCCCAAGTCTGCCCGGCGGATGGCCTTCCATCTCCTGCAGCAGGAGCGGGAAGGGGGATTGGCACTGGCGGCGGCGCTGAGTGCGGCGATCGAAGGGGTGGGCCGCTGCGAGGTATGCGGCACTCTCAGCGAGAGCGAGGTGTGCCGGCTGTGCGAGGACCCCTCCCGGGACGACAGCCGACTCTGCGTGGTGGAGTCTCCCGCCGATCTGCTGACCGTCGAGTCCGCCACCGGTTTCCGGGGACGCTACTTCGTGCTCATGGGCCACCTCTCGCCGCTGGATGGTGTCGGTCCGGCGGAGCTTGGGCTCGATCGCCTGGAGCAGCGCCTGAAGGAAGGGGGAATCGGTGAGGTGATCCTGGCCACCAATCCCACGGTTGAGGGGGAGGCCACCGCCCACTATATTGGAGAGATGGCGCGTGCCGCCGGTGTGCGGGCGACACGCCTGGCCCACGGCGTGCCCATGGGGGGAGAACTGGAATATATCGACGGGGGCACCCTCGCCCACGCCTTCGCCCAACGGAGAGAGGTAGGCTGAACGACCCCCGGGTTGCCCCGAGGGGCGCCCGGGCGGCCATCCCTGGACCATGCAGATTCGATCCGTCACCCCTGCGTCGCCCCTCCTTCCGCCCATGCCGGGCGTGGAGCGCAGCGCCGAAGCCGGCCCGACCGCCCACCACACCCTGCAGGAGGAGGTGGTGCTGAGCGGCGAGCTGTTGCGGGCGGTCCCCTCCGCGGAGGGGGAGCGACCCGATCCCTGGCAGCGTGCCCGGCGGCTGGAGGAGCATCCGGGCTATCAGCGCAACCGTTTTGCCTCGCGGCCCGCGGTGCGTCAGGCGCTGGCCAGTTATCGCGAACTGGAAACCCTGGGGGAGGGTCGTGCCGCTCCCCGGCAGGGTTCCCGCCACGACTTCTATGTCTGACTGTTTTTCGGAATCCCCCATGGAGAGCTGCATCTTCTGCAAGATCGCCCAGGGAGAGATCCCTGCCGAGATCCTCTACGAGGACGAACAGGTGGTCGCCTTTCGCGACATCCATCCCCAGGCGCCGGTCCATGTGCTGGTGATCCCGCGACGGCACATCGCCACCCTCAACGAGGCGCCGGCGGAGGAGGCGGAACTGGTGGGAAGACTCTCCCTGGCGGCGGCGGAGGTCGCCCGCCGGCTCCGGATCGACCAGAGCGGCTATCGCGTGGTGATGAACTGCAACCGGGATGGCGGCCAGACGGTTTTCCATATCCATCTCCATCTGCTGGGTGGCCGGGCCATGACCTGGCCTCCGGGCTGAGCCGGGGGGTATCGCCTCCGGGTTCGCGTAAAGCATAGTGTTTTGCTAAGATATTCGGGCGGCACGCCCCCGTGCCGCCGGAATCTCGGAAAAGAATCGGAGATTCCTTCCGCCTTTGCCGCGGCTCCCGCGGGGGAGCGGGGGCAACCGGTTTCCTGCGATCACACAGAGGTACCCCATGTCCAGCAACTCCTTTCATCCCCCCGTCCGCACCCTGATGGGGCCCGGCCCCTCCGACGTCAACCCACGGGTGCTGGAGGCGCTCTCCCGTCCCACCATCGGCCATCTCGATCCCGCCTTCGTCGGCATGATGGACGAGGTGAAGGTGCTGCTGCAGTACGCCTTCCAGACCCGCAACGAGCTCACCATGCCGGTCTCCGCGCCCGGTTCGGCGGGCATGGAGACCTGCTTCGTCAACCTTGTGCAGCCCGGCGACAAGGTGATCGTCTGCCGGAACGGGGTGTTCGGCGGGCGCATGAAGGAGAACGTGGAGCGGGCCGGCGCCACCGCCATCATGGTGGAGGACCCTTGGGGCCGGGCGGTCGACCCCCAGAAGCTGGAGGATGCCCTCAAGGCCCATCCCGACGCCTCACTGGTCGCCTTCGTTCACGCCGAGACCTCCACCGGAGCCCTCTCCGATGCCGAGACACTGGTGAAGCTGGCCCACGAACACGGCTGTCTCACCATCGTCGATGCGGTCACCTCCCTGGGTGGGGTGCCCGTGAAGGTGGACGAGTGGGAGATCGACGCCATCTACAGCGGCTCCCAGAAGTGCCTCTCCTGCGTGCCCGGTCTCTCGCCGGTGAGTTTCGGCGAGGCCGCCCTGGAGCGGATCCGGAACCGTACCCATCCGGTCCAGAGCTGGTTCATGGATCTCAACCTGGTGATGGGCTACTGGGGTTCCGGCGCCAAGCGCGCCTATCACCACACCGCGCCGGTCAATGCCCTCTACGCCCTCCACGAGGCGCTGGTGATCCTCCAGGAAGAGGGGATGGAGAAGGCGTGGGCGCGCCACATGTACCATCATGGGGCGCTGCGGGCGGGGGTCGAGGCGATGGGTCTGGAACTGATCGTCCCGGAAGGAGAGCGTCTGCCGCAGCTCAATGCGGTGAGCATCCCCGAGGGGGTGGAGGACGCCGCGGTCCGTGGGGCGCTGCTCTCGGAATACAACCTGGAGATCGGCGCCGGTCTGGGAGAGCTGGCCGGCAAGATCTGGCGCATCGGCCTGATGGGCTTCGCCTGCAACCGCACGAACGTCCTCTACTGCCTGGGAGCGCTGGACGCTGTACTCACGGCGATGGGGGCGAAGATCGACTCGGGCAGGGCGGTGGCCGCCGCCCGCGCCTGGTACGGAGCCAACGGCTGACCGCGGCCGTGTTCTCCTGGTGACGCCGGCCCCCTGGCGGACCGGCGTTATCCTCCCGATCCGTACTGCAACCGCTCCTCGGCCAGCACCGTGCCGTCCTGATCCACCACCTGGACCCGCCACTCCCCCACCCAGGCGGGATCGAGCCTCTTGGATGACCAGACCCGCCAGCGGGGCCCGCCCACGTCGAAACCCACCTCGGCCATGGTGCGGTCCCCATGGGTCCAGCGATGGACGACCCGGTGGCCCTGCAGGTCACGCAGCTCGGTGAAGAAGATCACCTCGGTGACATTGTTGGAGAGGCTCAGCAGCCGGTCGACCGGCTCGCGGTTCTCGATGCCGCTGGTGAACACCGCCCGTTTCACGTGGGGAGCGGCCTGGGCGGAGAGGGCGGCCGTGGCCAGCAGGAGAAGGGTCAGCAGAGGGTTGCGAACAGAACGGTGCAGTATCATTTCGGACTCCTCGTGGAAGTGGTGGTGAGGGAATCGTTCCGCTCCACCTAACAGGATGTTGAAAAAGGCCGTCCTGGCCTTTTTCAACGCCGGAAGCCGAAAATGCGATTTCCGGCTTCCTTGCGTTTTCAAAGACTTGCGGTCATTGAAAACGGCGGTGCATCCCTGCACCGCGGCACAGGCTGCCGAAAAACGGAGTTTTTCAACAGCCTGTGAGCAGGATGTTGAAAAAGACCGTCCTGGCCCTTTTC
>JALTLT010000247.1 GCA_027001815.1 Gammaproteobacteria bacterium
GTTGGGCGCTTTGGATTTGCGCCGGCTCGGTGTTGCGGCGCTTGCCAAGGGAACAACCCTTGCCTGCGCACCGCGCCTTGATCCGACGCAAATCCAAAGCGCTGAATATAATGTAAACCCTTGCCGGCTTAATAGCAGGCAGCCGGAAATCGAATTTTCGGCTTCCGGCGTCGAAAAAGGCCAGGACGGCCTTTTTCGACATCCTGATAGATCCGAATACTAACGCATCCGGGGGGCGAGGACGAAACCCCACCCTGTTCAGGCCGCCGAATCACGGTGTCTCTTGCCGCCGGTCAGAAGGCGTCGCCCCGCAGATCGGTCTGCCACCGCGGATCGAACACCCCCTCCGCCTGAACCCCCACCCGCAGGTCGCGCAGCTCCAGCGAGGAGCGGGTCCCGTCGGGGGTGTCGAGCCGCGATCGCACCACCACCCCCTGCGGGTCGACCCAGATGTAACGGATGTTGAACTTGCCCTTCTGCCAGTGGGGAGTCTGCACCTTGTACTGGAAGAGCAGCCGCCCCGCCACGCTCTCCTGGCCCAGGGCGATCACCTGGGGAGACTCCATGCCGAAGGCGCGGGAGAGCCTGCCGGTGAAAGGGTCCTCCGCGAACAGGAACTCATCGATAAACGGGGCGATGCCGAGCCCATCCTTCAGGGGGCGCTGCTCTCTCGCCGGGCTCTCCCCCGCCAGGGGATCGCGAAGAATCCACAGTTGCCGCCGATCGTAGCGAAAAACGTAGGAGAGGGGACGATCCAGATCCTCGAACCGGAGCCTCCCCGGCTCACGGTAGACGCGGGCCCGGTAGGTGACACGCTCTCCCTTCCCCGAGGTGGCCACCACCAGCAGGGCGGAGTAGGCCGCATCGGGATCGACGACCCCCACCTGGGCCATCGCCACGGCGAACCACATCATGCCGGCGATCACCCCTCCCACCGCAGAGAGGGGCGCCCTTCCCGAGAATCTTTCCACCCAGCGGGAGAGGAACCGCCCAAGTGCCGCGACCACCGACTCCGCCAACCCCTCGACCGCTACGCTGCCCGCAAGAGGTCCCGACGACGGATCGGCGAAGAGCTTTCGCTGGTTGACGCCCCCGCCTTCGCTCTCACGGCTCGGACAGGCTCCCGGCATGGTCGAACTCCTCTCCTGCGGTGCTCCCCGTGAATGACTCACTTCCCGGCATTGCCCCTCCGAACTCCCGCTCCAGAGGGGAGATCCGCAGGGTGTCAGCCTCGACTCGACCGCAGCCGGTGATTCCCGTCGACCGGGTGCGGACGAGCCGCCTTTCGTGTTTGCCGGGAACCTCGCGGCTCATCAGAATGTTGAAAAAGGCCATCCTGGCCTTTTTCAACGCCGGAAACCGAGAATGCGATTCCCGGCCTCCTCACGTTTTCAACAGCCTGTTATGTCATGGTCGGGATTCGATCATCCCCCGAAGAGGGGTGTCGATTCGATGGAAAATTGACAAGAACAGGGGTGAATATGTCACCGACGGGGTTCAGACCCTCTTCCGCAGCCACGGGTTGGTCGCCCGCTCCTCGCCGATGGTGGTGAGCGGACCGTGGCCGGGAACCACCCGGGTGTCGTCGGGCAGGGTGAGGAGTTTCTCCCGGATGGAACGGAGCAGGGCCTGGTAGTCGCCGCGCGGCAGGTCGGTGCGCCCGATCGCTCCCCGGAACAGGACATCGCCCACCACCACCAGCCCCTCCTCCGGGTCGTGGAACACCAGGTGCCCGGGCGTGTGGCCGGGGCAGTGACGCACCTCCAGACGACAGCGGCCCACCTCGACCACATCCCCCTCCTCCAGCCAGCGATCGGGCTCGAAAGGGTCTCCCGCCTCCAGGCCGAACATCTCCACCTGCCGGGGCAGCCCCTCCACCAGGAAGCGGTCCTCCTGCTGCGGCCCGAGGACAGGCAGATGGAGCCGCGCCGCCAGTTCGCTGACCCCGCCGATGTGATCGATATGGCCGTGGGTGACGAGGATCAGGCGCGCCGTCGCCCCCAATGCCTCCAGGGAAGAGAGGATGCGGTCCACGTCGCCACCGGGGTCCACCACCGCCGCCTCGCCGCTCTCGGGACAGACGAGCAGCGAACAGTTCTGCTGGAACGGCGTGACGGGAACGATTTCCAGGTCCATGAGGTCTCCAACTCTCGAGGGCGGCCGAATCGGGAGAAGACAAGCATACTCTCCTCTCGTTCGCTACCGCCAGGAGGGCTCACCGGCCCGCCGATCAAGCGGCACGCCGACCCGCCGATATAACCCATGTCAAACACACTTCGGTATAATTCAGTATATACTGATATTGATGTGACGGCGGGCCGGGCGGGTCCGCACGATCCGAGACCATTCCCTCGACGTCAGGAGTCGAACCGTTCGTGATGACCAGGATCTCCAGAATGGTGCTGGCGTGGCTGGCCGTGCTGCTTTCGCAGCCGCTGCTGGCCGGCCCCGATGGCGCGGAACTCTTCTCCCGTCACTGTGTCGCCTGTCACGGCGAGGAGGGGCGGGGCGGCGTGGGTGTTCCGCTGGCCCTGCCTGCCTTTCTCGAGAGCGTCGACGACCGGTTTCTCACCGTGACCATCCGCGAGGGACGACCGGGGCGCGTGATGCCCTCCTTCCGCACCCTGAGCGATGCGCAGATCCAGGCGATCGTCTCCTACATCCGTAGCTGGACCGATCGCCCCACTCCCACCTTCGACCCCGCTCCGATCCAGGGCGACGCGCAGCGTGGAGCCCGGCTGTTCGCCTCCCATTGCGCGGGCTGTCACGGTCCGGAGGGGCGCGGCGGCCACGGCACGGGGGTCACCTTCTCGCGCCCCCGCGACCTGCCCATCATCGCCCCCGCCCTCCGCAACCGCGGCTTCCTGGCCGCCGCCTCCGACCGGCTGATCCGTGCCACTCTGGTGCGGGGACGGGAGGGGACGCCGATGGTCCCGGCCACCAGCCTGGGACTCGACGACCGGGACATCGACGACATCGTCGCCTATATCCGCAGCCTGGAGAGCACCCTCCACGACGAGCGGCGGCGGCTGCAGGAGAAGCACGACGCCGAACCCACCGTGCTGATGGAGGAGTCGAGCTACACCCTCGAAGAGACGGTGGAGAATGTCAAGCAGGCGATCGTCGGCAAGAACTACCGGGTGGTGCGGGTGCAGCGGCTCGAGGAGGGGCTGGTCCCGGAGGACCAGGTGAACCCCCGCCAGGTGGTGGTCTACTTCTGCAACTTCAACCAGCTCAACCAGGCACTGGCCATCGACCCGCGCGTTGGCCTCTTTCTCCCCTGCCGGATCACGGTGGTGGAGGAGAAGGGGGTGGTCAGGGTCTACAGCACCAATCCGGGGCGGATGGCCCACTTCTTCAACAACGACGAGCTCAAGGAGCTGTGCGAAGAGATGTCGCGCACCTACGAGGAGATTCTCGAGGAGGCCACCCTGTGAGAAGCATCCTGCCGATCCTGCTGCTGCTCCTCTCGTTCACGGCCCGCGCCGAGGACCTGATGATGGTGCGCTCCACCCTCAGCTTTCCGGAGGCGATGGTGACCCTGCAGAACACCATCCGCGACTACGGCTACACCCTTTCGCGGGTCCAGCGGGTGGACATCGGCCTCACCTCGTTCGGCTTCAAGACCGACAAGTACCGGATCGTCTTCTTCGGCAAGGCGGAGGAGAACCGGCGCATGATCGCCCGACGGCCGGAACTGGTGGCCTACCTGCCCCTCAAGATCGCCATCTTCGCCGAGGAGGACGACACCCTGCTGGTGGCGGCCAACCCGGTGAAATGGCTGGAGGGGCTGGTGGAAGACGAGGAGCTGAGGATCCAGTTCGAGCGCTGGCGGAACGACCTCCAGGCGATCCTCGAGGATGTGCGCCGGGCCGAGGAGTGACTGGAGCCGACGGCCTGTCGCGCTTCCCCGGCAGCACCGGCTTGCCCTCGACAATGCCGCCTCAGGCGGCATATCCCCATTCCCTTTTGGCGCTGCGTGCCGGGTGCAACCTGTCGATCCCGGGGCGCTACGGACCGGCCCGCCACGTGATCAGCGGGGCGGGCGCGCCTGCAGCCAGAAAGTGACCGGCCCGCGATTGACCAGCATCACATCCATGTCGGCGCCGAACCGACCGCTGGCCACCTCCCGATGGCGACGCCGCGCCGCCCCCACCAGCCACCGGAACAACCGCTCCCCCT
>JALTLT010000248.1 GCA_027001815.1 Gammaproteobacteria bacterium
ACGTGTACCACCAGCACCACGTGAAAGAGATCGAGCCACGGGACCCACTCCTGGACGGCCGGTGTGCGGGAGGCGACCAGCAGCAGGGAGTAGAGCCCCGCCGCGACCAGTGCGGCGATGCCGAGCTGCAGCCAGGCGCGTGCCAGGGCGAGCTCGCGGCTCCCCGGCAAGGGGAGAACGAAGGGTGAGTTCATGGTGGTTGTCCTTCCGATCGCAGCGTCCCGATGTCGCCGGAGGGCGAGCTCGCGGGATTGTTGTCGTTGTCTGCCCGGCAACAACGGCTCCTGTTGCCGGGCCGGAATTGCGGTCCTCCTCTCCGGCGGCGTCATGCTGACGGTTCCCCTCCAGCCGAGTGTAAACCGTCGACCGGTGGTTTAACAGGCTGTCGAAAAACACCGTTTTCCGACAGCCTGTGCTGCGGTGCATGGATGCACCGCCGTTTTCAATGACGTCAAGTCATTGAAAACGTCAGGAAGCCGGAAATCGCATTTTCGGCTCCCGTACACTGGCAATTCAGGGATGAATTGTTCAGAGTTTCCTTAAAACACCCTCTTCGGGCCTCCGTGCCCCTCCCCGCCCCTTGCTTCCGCGAAAAAGAGTCTCCTTGGCCGGAATTGACAAATGCCGATCCGAGAAAGGCCGATGCGGAGGGGGGAGCCCTTGCGCAAGTGGCCGGAAATCGGGCGTGTGGCCCCGGCAACGGCGCCGTGGCGGAGTTGCCATGCGCCCCGGGGGTTTCTTGCGAAAGGGCATATTAGTGACCTATAATGCACGCCCTTTTTCCCCTCCGGCCGGCCCGGAAGGGGGTCGGAGGGGGCTGCGGTGGCGGAATCTGCCTCCCTCCACGTCATGAACGGCCAGCGGGCAGGGGGGGGCTCCCCGGCCCGCTGGCCGGCCCTGCGTCGCAAGGAGATGGGTGCTGCGACGCGGGCCGGAGACCGCCTTCACCGCTGCGGGGTCTCCCCCGGCGGCACTGCCATGCACCAGGCGATCCACACATTGAAGCTCGAGAGAGGTAGGGTATGGAACAGGCAACTGCGTCGCCGCAGCATTACAACTACGATATCGTCAAGAAGTTCGCCATCATGGCCCTGGTCTGGGGCATGCTGGGAATGTCCGCCGGTCTCTGGGCCGCGCTGGAGCTGGCCTTCCCGATCCTCAATTTCGATATCGCCGAGATCACCTTCGGTCGCATCCGCCCGGTGCATACCACCCTGGTGATCTTTGGCTTCGGCGGCAGTGCCCTGTTCGCCACCTCCTACTATGTGGTCCAGCGCACCTGCCAGACCCGCCTGTGGGGTGACGCTATCGCCAACTTCACCTTCTGGGGCTGGCAGGCGGTGATCCTCCTGGGTGCCGTCAGCTACATGCTGGGCTACAGCCAGGGCCGCGAATACGCCGAGTTCGAGTGGCCCATCGATCTGCTGATCACCGTGGTCTGGGTCGCCTACCTGCTCATCTACGTGCAGACCCTGCGCCGCCGCTCCCAGCCCCACATCTATGTGGCCAATTGGTTCTACATCGGCTTCATCCTCGCCACCGCCATCCTGCACGTCTTCAACAACCTGGCGGTGCCGGTCTCCATGTTCACCCTCAAGTCCTACAGCGCCTTCTCCGGCGTGCAGGACGCCATGACCCAGTGGTGGTACGGTCACAACGCGGTGGGCTTCTTCCTCACCGCCGCCTTCCTCGGCATGATGTACTACTTCGTGCCCAAGCAGGCGGGCCGGCCGGTCTACTCCTACCGCCTCTCCATCATCCACTTCTGGGCCCTGATCTTTATGTACATGTGGGCCGGTGCCCACCATCTCCACTGGACCGCGCTGCCCGACTGGACCTCCACCCTGGCGGCCACCTTCTCCATCATGCTGCTGATGCCCTCCTGGGGCGGCATGATCAACGGCATCATGACCCTGTCGGGTGCCTGGGACAAGCTTCGCTCCGATCCCATCATGCTGTTCCTGATCACCGCCCTGTCGTTCTACGGCATGTCCACCTTCGAGGGGCCGCTGATGTCCCTGAAGAGCGTCAATGCCCTCTCCCACTACACCGACTGGACGGTGGGCCACGTCCACTCCGGGGCGCTCGGCTGGGTGGCGCTGATCTCCTTCGGTTCCATGTACCACCTGATTCCGAAGCTGTACGACACCAGGATCCACAGCACCCGACTCATCTATGTCCACTTCTGGCTCGCCACCATCGGCATCGTGCTCTACATCACCGCCATGTGGGTGGCCGGTATCGGCCAGGGGCTGTTCCTGCGCGCCTTCGACGAGTACGGCAACCTGCAGTACTCCTTCATCGAGACGGTGGTGTTCCTGCACCAGCCCTACGTCTGGCGCGCCATCGGCGGTGGCTTCTTCCTCGCCGGCGTGCTGGTGATGGGCTACAACATTGCCCGCACGGTCCTGGCCGCCCGGCGCGAGGCCGCCGGCTCACAGGCCGCCGTCGCCGCCAGCGCGGCATGAGCCCGAACCGATTCTGATCTGGAGCGAGACAACCCATGAAACACGAAAAGATCGAGGTCAATGCCGGGCTGCTGATCCTGTTTACCATCATCGTGATCAGCATCGGTGGTCTGGTGGAGATCGTGCCCCTTTTCTTCATCAACTCCACGGTGGAGCAGGTCAAGACCACCGACGGGCGGGATGCCATCCATCCCTATTCGCCCCTGGAGCTGCGCGGCCGGGACATCTACATCCGCGAGGGGTGCTATCTCTGCCACTCGCAGATGATCCGTCCCTTCCGTGACGAGTATCTGCGTTACGGCCACTACTCCCTGGCCGCCGAGTCCCAGTACGACCACCCCTTCCAGTGGGGCTCCAAGCGGACCGGTCCCGACCTCGCCCGGGTCGGCGGCAAGTACTCCAACGAGTGGCACACCCAGCATCTGCTGGCGCCCCGCTCGGTGATGCCCGACTCCATCATGCCCAACTATCCCTGGCTGATGGAGAACGAGCTGGAGTACGCCGACGTCAAGGAGCGCATGCGGGCCCAGAAGCTCGTGGGTGTCCCCTACTCCGAAAACAGCGAGGAGTATCGGGCCAACGTGGAGCGTTTCGGCAAGGAGGTGGCGGACCGTCTCGACATCATCCGTGCCGAGGAGAACCTCATGCGCCAGGCCGAGCAGGGCAACTACGACGGCGACCCGACCCGGCTGACCGAGATGGATGCGCTGGTGGCCTACCTGCAGGTGCTCGGCACCATGGTGGACTTCAAGCAGTTCGAGGAAGGCTACTTCGCCCGCTTCCGCTGATCGCCAGCGGAACCGGCACGAGACAATTTCATGTTTGAATGGCTGGAATGGTTCACGAGGATGGAGAACAGCAAGGTGATCGCCTTGCTGATCTTCTTCGTCCTCTTCTGCAGCATCGTCCTCTACGTCTATTCGGGGCGGTCGCGCGGCGAGCGACTTGAATCGTACAAGTACATCCCCTTCGAGGAGGATGACGAGACACCACCGGCCGACGACAAGGTGAAACGAGATGGCACACACTGATTCTGGAAACAAGGGTACCGTGCAGACCACCGGCCACGCCTGGGACGAGGGGACGCTGCAGGAATACAACAATCCCCTGCCGCGCTGGTGGCTGTGGTCCTTCTATGCCACCGTGGTGTTCGCGGTGATCTACTGGTTCATGTACCCCGCCTGGCCGGTGGGGCAGGACTACACAAAGGGTGTCCTGAAGAAGATCACCTACACCGTCGACGGCGAGGAGGTGACCACCCACTGGAATACCCGTGCCCGGCTGGTGAAGGAGTTGCAGGAGGGAGAGGGTGCCGTCAAGCTGCGCCAGCACCTGGAGCAGGTGGCCGGGGCCGATTTCGATACCATCCTCGCCGACCCCGGCATGATGGACTTCACCCGCAAGGTGGCGCGGGTGCTGTTCACCGACAACTGCGCCCCCTGCCACGGCATGGGCGGTGAGGGCAAGGTGGGCTTCTTCCCCAACCTGGTCGACGACGACTGGCTGTGGGGCGGCAGCCTCGACGACATCCGCACCACCATCACCGACGGGCGCCGCGGTTTCATGCCCGCCTTCGCCCGCACCTTCGACGAGGCGCAGCTCGACGCGGTGGCCGAGTACGTGCTGGGCCTTTCGGGCCATGAGGTGGATGCGGAGAAGGCGCGGGAGGG
>JALTLT010000249.1 GCA_027001815.1 Gammaproteobacteria bacterium
CCATCGCGCCCTGTCCGAGACGCTCGCGAAGCTCCCGATCGTCACAAAGGCGCGCCACGGCCTCGGCCAGGCCCTCCTTGCTGTTCGGAGGAAAGAGCAAGGCATCCCGGTCTGCCGTCAGCACCTCGCGCATATTGGGCTGGTCGGGTGCGACGATGGCACGGCCCAGCACCATGTATTCGAACAACTTGAGCGGCGAGGCATAGGAGACCACAGCGGGCTGCAGCGCGATGTCGAAAGCGGCGACATGATCGGCGATCTGGTCCCTTCCCACGATTCCGGTAAGAGTGAGACGGTCGGCAATACCCAGGGAACGGGCACGAGATTCCAGGGAGGCACGCGCCGGTCCATCACCGACGAGAAGCAGGTGCAACGGCTGTTCGTGGCGCACAGCCATCACCTCGAGTACCGACTCGAGGCCATGCCACTCCCGCACAAAGCCGGTAAATCCGAGCACTAATCGTCCAGAGAGCCCCAGCCTCGCCTTGGCCTCCCCGCTGGAAGGGGCGGAGGCAAAGCGATTTGGGTCGATGCCGTTTGGGATAACGGAGATCCTCTCTCCTTCCACGCCCGCCTTCCGCACCTCATCGGCCAGCACCCGGGTCACGGGGAGAATGTGGTCCGCCCTTCGCCACACATACCGCTCGCTCCAGACAGCCAATCGATTCAACGCTATCCCGTCATAGCGCGCCCGCTCACGAAAGATAGGCGCGTTGACCTCGAGAATGAGCGGCAGACGAAAGCGCCTCGCAGCCCAGACCCCCGCCGGCATGAAGAGCTGGTAGCGCTCGTAAATAAAATCGGGACGGTGCAACCGAATCAGCCGCGCGAGCCGGCGGTAGGCCACCTGATTGTAGGCAAATTCGGCCGTCTCGTACAGCATGGGGGGCAGATGGCGCTTGAGGGTGGAAACCAGTCCGCCGTCGTGGCCGAACTCCGACTTCTCGGCGAGCGGTGGCGCCGCCATGATGATTTCATGGCCCCTTTCGCTCAATGCCCGAGTCAGTTCCTCCACATGAACATACTGACCGTCCTTGGATGCAATCCGATGATGATAGAGGATCTTCAAGGCCGGTACTCCAGAATCTGCCGAAACAGCTCCATCTGTCCGCGTGTGGTCTCCTCCCATCGAAAACGCTCGGCATATGTGCGGGTGGCGGTCCGATCGATGCCGCGCCCCCTGAGCCGGGTAACGGCTTCCACCACGGCATCCGCGGAAAGCGCCTTCATCATCTCGCCCGCTGCGGGGTCGGCCACCACCTCGGGGATACCTCCCACCGCAGAGGCGACCACGGGAGTACCACACGCAAGCGATTCCAGCAGGACGTTGGGCATCCCCTCCCGGCAGGAGGCAAGCACAAGGACGTCGGCTGCGTTGTAATAGTGCAGTAAATCCTCCTGTGGCACGGCGCCCACCATGCGCACTCTTTCAGCCACTCCATTCGACTCCGCGATGCGCACAAGCTCCTCGCGCATCGGCCCTTCGCCGACGATCATCAGGGTGGTTCCGGGCAGGCGGGAAAGGGCCTCGACCACAAGGTGATGCCCCTTGGCCTCGATGAGATTGCCGATGGAAACGATCACTTCCCCTTTCACTCCCAGATCGCTCCGTACGGCCTCCCGGTCGAGGGGGCGGAACCGTTTCAGATCGACGCCATTGCGCAACACGCGGATCCGCTCACCGGGCACCCCCATCTCCACCAATGTCTCCTTCAACGCGGCGCTCACCGTGGCAATGCCTGCTGCCGTGTGCGCCGCCCGGCGGATGAGCCAGCGCGGAAAACGGTAGCGGGGAATGAGGTTGATGTCACTGCCCCGCGCCGTAATCACCACGGGAACCCCGAGGCGCTGTCCGAGCAGCACTGCGGCGACACCATCAGGAAAGAAGTAGTGGGCATCGATGATCCCCGGGCTGCGCCAGGCCGCCTGCACGCGGCGTACTCGGGCGAGGGTGAAGGCTGCCATGGAAAAGGGCACCAGGGTCCATCCCACCTTGGGAAACACCGGATAGCGAGGGTGGAAGACACGGAGATCACCCCGCAGCTCCTCGTCCGGCACACGGGCAAAGGTCCCGTAACGTCCTCCGAAACGGCGACCAAGGACACGGGGAAACCAGGGTACGGGTGCCACCACTTCGGCCCGCACATGACCACTGGCCACCAGCCTGCGCAGGCGGTGCTCCACGAACAGTCCGTGACGGGGCTGGGCACCATTGGGAAAGAGGGTGCTGTAAAGTAGCAGCTCGATCTCCCTCATCCGCGCTTTCCTCGATGCCAGTCCCGTCGTTCCGCCCTCACCACCATGATTCGTGCCGTCCCCAGGATCTCAATGCACGGTGCCGGAAGCCTCACCGGCTCCGATATTTTCCAGGAAGGCATCGAACATCAGCAGGGTCCAGAGCGCGGTGGCGTGATCGCTTCGCCCCCGGAGGTGATCGTCGATCATCCCTTCCAGAATCCGCATCTCGAAGATGCCGCTCTCCGCCATGCGGCTGCCCAGCACCCTGGCCTTGAGCTCGTTACGAAGTTCGTCCCGGAACCATTTGGCCATCGGCACCGCGAATCCCATCTTCGGACGATACATGATGTCATGCGGCAGATAGGGTTCCAGTGCTTTCTTGAAGATGTACTTCCCCTCCCGTCCCTTCAGCTTGAGATGGGTCGGGATGCCCGCCATCCACTCCACCAGCTCGTGGTCGAGGATAGGAACGCGCACTTCCAGAGCATGGGCCATGCTGGCCCGGTCCACCTTGGTGAGAATGTCTCCCGGCAGATAGGTCTTGAGATCGATGTATTCGATCTGTTTCAACGGGTCGTCATGGGGGGCATTGCGATCATGGTTCCGGAACACTTCGATAGCGTCATATCCCTGCAGCTCGCGACGGAATGATCCGCTGTAGATCCGCCTGCGAAGGTGCTCCGGAATGAACGAGACAGTATGCAGATAGGCCTCCAGACTCGACTTGGCCAGCGCCTGAAAGGTGGACTTTGCCCTGAGCGCCTTCGGCCCCCAGTCCATCTTGGGATAGAGCGCCGCCAGCATTCCGAACACAGGGCGTCGCAGGAAATGCGGCAGCAACCGCCGGGCACGCTCCTCGTAGGCGTGCCAGCGGTGGCGCCGATAGCCTGAGAGGTTCTCGTCCCCCCCGTCACCCGACAGCGCCACGGTCACCTTTTTCCTTGCCAGCTCGCAGAGACGGTAGGTGGGGATGGCGGAACTGTCGGCGAACGGTTCGTCGTAGAGGCCGGCGAGTTCCGTCAGCGAAGGGATCCGCTCCGGAGCCACCTTCTCCACGTAATGATCGGTGCGGTACCGTTCTGCCACCTGGCGTGCAAACTCTGCCTCGTTGAAACGGGGATCGTCGAAGGCGATGGAGCAGGTCTGCACCCGCTTGTCGGGTTCCACCCCGGCCATCATCGCTACCACGGCACTGGAATCCACCCCTCCGGAGAGAAAGGCCCCGAGGGGGACCTCTGCCACCATGCGGATCTTCACCGCTTCGCGCAGGCGATCGATGAGTTCCGCGGCGATCTCCTCCTCGCTGCCATCCACATGGTGATCGAAGTCGACATCCCAGTACTGTCTCGGCGCGGGGAAGGAACGTCCCCTTTCCACCAGCAGGGTGTGCCCCGGTTCAAGTTTGCTGACCCCCTGGAAGATGGTATGGGGCTCGGGTACGTAACCGAGCGCCAGATAGGCCTCCACGGCTCGGGGCTCCAGGCGACGCGGAAGGCGCGGGTGGAGCAAGAGGGACTTCAGCTCGGAGGCGAACAACAACATGCCGTCGTCCAGCAGCGCATAGTAGAGGGGCTTGATGCCGAGCCGGTCACGGGCCAGAAACAGGCTCTTGCTGCGCCGATCCCACACGGCGAAAGCGAACATGCCGCGAAACCGTTTCACCGACTCGACCCCCCACTCCTCCCACGCATGGACGATCACTTCGGTATCCGTGTGGGTGGCGAAGCGGTGCCCCAGCGCCATCAGTTCGGAGGTCAGTTCCGGGAAGTTGTAGATCTCGCCGTTGTAGACCACGACCACGCTCTCGTCCTCGTTGAAGAGAGGTTGTCTTCCCATCGAGACGTCGATGATGGAGAGACGCCGATGGGCCAGGCCGACCCCCGGGTCCA
>JALTLT010000250.1 GCA_027001815.1 Gammaproteobacteria bacterium
GCGATGGTGGCGGCGATGGCGCGGGGCACTCACCCCGCGGGCCGGGTTGTGGCCGACCACCCCCTCGCGCAGCAGGTAGTCGTAGAAACGGCGCAGGGCGGAGAGGTGGCGCTGGATGGTGGACCCGCTCGCCCCGGCACGGTGAAGCGCCCCCACGTGACGACGGATGTCGCCTTCGCGCAGCACCCGCCACCCACGACCCCCCGCCGTCTCCTGGCGGAAACGGCGCAGGTCACGGGCGTAACCCGCGACGGTGTTGTCCGAGAGACGCCGCTCGCGGACCAGGTGCTCCAGGAACCGGTCGATCCAGGGGTCCGGATCGTCCACCGCTTCAGGGCTCCAGGTAACGGCCGAGGGCGGCGCCCAGCAGACGGCTCATGTGCTGCAGCATCACCGTGCCCATGCCGGGATGGAAGCGGTCGGGATTGCGATCGGCGGCGGCCACCACGCCGTACCGGGCGTGAGGGCCGATGGGGATCAGCACCGCCGACCCCACCCGCTCCGCCTTGTCGCCGAACAGGAAGCGGGTCTGGGCGTCCTGCAGCCGGCCACAGAGGGGGCGTCCGGTGGCGAAGAAGCTGGCGAAACGGGCCTGGAGGGAGGGATCCTCCCGGTCGATGGTGTAGCTGTGCAACTCCTCCGGCAACCTGCCGGCGGGGTCGAAGAGGCGGACCACCACCTGGTCGACCCGGAACTCCTGCCTGAGCACCCGCTCCAGCCGTTCCATCAGGTTGACCAGACCGTCCGCCGCCAGCAGCGCCTCGGCCAGATGGAAGAGACGGTCGGTGATGCGGTCGTTCTCCCGGGCCGCGGCGATCAGTTCGTCCAGCTTGCGCTTCAGGGCGTCGTTGCGACCGCGCAGCAGCCGCACCTGGTACTCGATGAGGGAGACGGCGGGTCCGCAGTCGTGGGGAACCCTCAGTCCGGTGAGCAGTTCGGGGCGATGGATGAAGAGATCGGGATGGGTGCGCAGGTAATCCGCCACCTCCTGTTCCGAGCTCCCACCCTCCTGCCGCTCTTTCTGGTTCCGGGTGCTGCTCATAGTGTCGTCCAACCCTCGAACACGGTCTCTGCCGGCCCCGTCATGAGGACCGGCGCCTGCACCTCTCCCCAGCTTATCACAAGACGTCCGCCCGGGAGATCCACCGCCACCCGCTCGTCCAGGAGCCCCTGCAGCCTGCCGGCCACCACCGCGGCGCAGGCACCGGTACCGCAGGCGAGGGTCTCCCCGGCGCCCCGCTCGTGGACCCGCAGGCGAACGTGGTCGCGAGCGACCACCTCCATGAACCCCACGTTCGCCCCCCTGGGGAAACGGGGGTGACGCTCGAGCAGAGGGCCGAGACGCTCGACCGGCGCCTCCTCCACCGAGGAGACCCGCAGGACCGCGTGGGGATTGCCCATGGAGAGGGCGGCGATCTCCAGCCGCTCCCCCTCCACTTCGATGGGGTAGAGGATCTCGCGACCCTCGGCGATGAACGGGATCTCCTTCGGCTCCAGCCGCGGCGCCCCCATGTCGACGGTCACCTCGCCATGCTCGCCGAGGTGCAGTTCGATGATTCCCGCCAGGGTCTCGACCCGCACCGGATTGCTCCGGGTCAGCCCCTTGTCGTGGACGAAGCGGGCGAAACAGCGGGCGCCATTGCCGCACTGTTCCACCTCGCCGCCATCGGCATTGTAGATCCGGTAGCGGAACTCGGCACCGCTGCCGGGCGTGGGAGGCTCCACCAGCAGCACCTGGTCACAGCCGATGCCGAAACGTCGGCGCGCCAGCCTTCGCACCCGCTCCGCGTCCAGTGAGACCGGCTGGTGGATGGCGTCGATGACCACGAAGTCGTTGCCGAGCCCCTGCATCTTGGTGAATCGCAGTTCCATGGGCTGCAAGAGTAGCAAAAGGAAGCCCTCCACCGAAAACCGCCCCCTCCCGGGACGAAAATGCGTACTGATTCCGCGAGGTTCGGCAGCTTCTGGGTTACCATAACAGGCTGTTGAAAAACACCGTTTTTCGACAGCCTGTGCCGCGGTGCATGGATGCACCGCCGCTTTCAATGACCACAAGTCATTGAAAACGTGAGGAAGCCGGAAATCGCATTTTCGGCTTCCGGCGTTGAAAAAGGCCAGGATGGCCTTTTTCAACATCCTGATAACAGGGGTCCAGGAGCCGGCCCGGCCGGCCCAGAGTCACGGGGAAGCCTTCGAATCCATGCGCGCCATCCTGCCGTTGATCTTCCTGCTGTGGGTCTCCCCCCTCTCGTGGAGCGGCACGGCGGGCGTGGCCGACGAGGCCGCACTGCGCAACGCCCTGGCGAAGGCGGAGACGGAGGAGGATCCCGGGGCGGTGGATCGGGCCCTCGAGGCCCTCTGCTCCCTGCTGGTGGAGGAGGGGCGGTATGCCGAGGCGCTGCCCCTGTTCCGCCGCCTGGTAGAGCTGCGGGCCGCGGGCGACGATCGGCTGGGAGAGGCGGACGCCCGATACTGGCTGGGGATCCTGCTCGGCGAGACCGACCAGGTAGAGGAGGCGTCCCGCCAGCAGCGGCGGGCCCTGGCCCTGCTGCGCAGCCTGGACGAACGCCACCTCGCCGAGGAGGCGGCGGTCCAGAACGAACTGGCGGTCCTGGCCTACCAGTCGGGCCGCTACCGGGAGGCGGAGCAGGGTTTCCGCCAGGTGTTGGCCCTGCGCCGCTCCCTGTGGGGCGACAGCCACCCGCAGACCGCGGCGGCGATGGAGAATCTCGCCTGGGCGCTGGCCCAGGAGGGGGACTACGCGCAGGCGGAACAGCTCCTCCTGCAGGGGGTGGAGATCCAGGAGCGGCATCGCGGCCCCGACCACCTGGAGACCGCCCACAGCCTCTCCAACCTCGCCGGTTTCTATCTGGACATCGGCCGCCACCGCGACGCCCTGCCCCTGATCGAGCGGGTGGTCGAGATCCGCCGCGCACGACTGCCCCCCTTCCATCCCGATCTGGCCGACGGTCTCCAGGATCTCGCCAGCGTCCATCAGGCCCTCGGGGAGATGGAGAGTGCCGGACGGCTGTTCCGCGAGTCGCTGGAGATCCTGCAGAGGACGGACGCCCCCAGCCCGGTGGACGAGGCGGTGGGGCTCAACAACCTGGCGGTCCTCTACTATTACCAGGGGCGTCTCGCCGAGGCGCGCCCCCTGGAGGAACGGGCGGTGGAACTGGTGCGCCGCCACCTGCGCCCCGGCCATCCGGTGACCGCGGAGTTCCTCAACAACCTCGCCCGGCTCTACTCCGCCCTCGACCGGCTCGAGGATGCAGAGAGACTCTACCGCGAGGCGATCGCGACCACCCGCGAGGCGCTGGGCGCCGAGCACCCCCAACTGGCGGGCTGGTACACCAACCTGGCACGACTCCGGCTGCGTCAGGGGAAGAGCGGCGAGGCGCTGCGGCTGGCCGACCGGGCGGTGGGGATCTACCGGCGTTCGCAGGGCCCCGCCTCGCCCAACCTCTCCATCGCGCTGCTGGTCCGGGGCCGCGCCGCGCTGGCCACCGACCGCGCCGTGGAGGCCAGACGGGACCTGCTCACGGCCCTCGAACTGCGCCGCAGGCTGGGCGAGAACCACCCCCTGGTGGGCGAGGCGCTGCGCTGGCTGGGGCGTGCGGAGGCCGAACTGGGAGAACGGACGGCGGCCCTCGAACACCTGCGCCAGGCCACCGCCATCTACGCCCACTGGCTCCGCTCCACGGCGATCGGCGGCCACCAGGACGAGGCGCTGCGCGGCCGGGTACGCGAGGCGTTCGTCGACCACGTCTCCCTCCTCCACCGCTTCGACCCCGTCGGCGCCCTCGACGAGGCACTGTCGAGCGCCCAGCGGGCCCACACCAGTGGCGCCGGTCGGGCCCTGCGGGGACTGGCCGCGCGGCTGGCGGCGGAGGACCCGGCCCTGGCCAGTCGCATCCGGCGGCAACAGGACCTGGTGCTGCGCCGCGAGGCCCTGGAGCGCAAGTTGCAGAAGACCTTCACCGGCGACCGGGGAGCGGGCGGCGAGCAGGGACGGCTGAGACGCCAGCTCGATCGACTGGAGAGACAGATCGATGCCCTCGACCGGGAGATCGGCCGCGACTCCCCCGACTTCGCCCGCTGGGTCCAGGGCGAGCCCCTTTCGGTGGCGGATCTCCAGCGGCTGCTCGACCCCGGAGAGACGCTGCTGGTGCTGCTGGTGGGCGAGCGGGAGAGTTTCGTCTGGGCACTCGCCCGGGAGCGGGCCCTCTTCTACCGGGTGGCGGTGGAACGCGAACGGCTGGAGGGGGCGGTGCGCTGGCTTCGCCGCGGGCTCGAACACCCCGGCGACGGGCTCGGCTTCGACCAGCTCCGGGCATGGCGGCTGCGCAAGCTCCTGCTGGGGCCGGCGGAACCCCTGCTCTACGGCCGGAAACGGCTCCTGATGGTGCTCGACGGCCCCCTTCAGGCCCTGCCTCTGGAGGTCCTGCCGGATCGCCCGCCGGGGAGGGGAGGGGAGCCCGCCTGGCTCGGCATCCAGTACGCCACCGCGCTGCTTCCCTCGGTGGGCAGCCTCGCCCTGCTCCGCGACGACCTCCCCCCCAGCCGCGCATCCCAGCCGCTGCTGGCGGTGGCCGCCCCTCTCCTCCCCGCCGGATCGCCGGCGCTGCAGCCTCTGCCAGAGGCGGAGGTGGAGGCCCGGGCCATCGCCCGTACCCTCTCCGGCGACATGGAGCGGGATCTGCTGGTGGGGAGCCGCGCCAGCGAGAGCGAGCTGCTCTCCCGCCCCCTCTCCCGATACCGGGTCCTGCTCTTCGCCACCCACGGCCTGCTGCAGGGCAACGGCGATCCGGCGCTGCTCCTGACCCCCGGCAAGGAGGAGGATGGCCTGCTCACCGCCGGCGAGATCGCCTCCCTCTCCCTGGATGCCGAGTGGGTGATCCTCTCGGCCTGCAACACCGCCGCGGCAGACGGCGATTCCCGGGGGCAGGGTCTCGGCACCCTCGCCCGCGCCTTCTTCCACGCCGGCACCCGCGCCCTGCTGGTCTCCCACTGGGCGGTCGATTCCAACGCCACGGTGGCCCTGACCACCACCCTGTTCCGCGAACTGCCGAAGGGGGGCGGCAAGGCGGAGGCCCTGCGCCGGGCCCGGCAGGCGTTGCTGGAGACACCGGCCTGGAGACACCCCTACTTCTGGGCGCCCTTCATCCTGGTGGGCGACGGCCGCTGATCCCCGCCGCCCTCCATGTGTATATTCCGCTATTCTTTGGGGTGCTATGTCGCAGCGACGGAAGGATAAATCCCCCATGATGGATCGAACGGAGGCCCGGAAGCCTCCCCGAGTCATGACTGTGGAGGGTGGGCACGGAGCACAGAGACGGTCCCGACGATCGACTGAGGCGCCTCGCAGGGCCCGGGCCCCGGCCCCCCAGCGGCGGGAACGGCTGGAGCGCATCCTCCCCGACCCGCTCATGACGACCCGGAGAGACCACGGCCGGGCCCGCGGAGATCCTTCGCGGGTGGAGTGGCCCCGCTGATATCCACTGACGGCACACAAGGCACTCATGCTTTTCAGAAGGCTCACAGGCCATCCCTACCTGATGGCCCTCGCCATACCGTTGCTGGTGGCCGCGCTGGTCATGGGCGCACGTGCCTCCGGACTCCTGCAGAAACCGGAACTCGCCTTCCGCGATCATCTCCTGGCGAACCAGAAGGAGCAGAGCAATCCCCCGACCGTGGCGATCGTCGCGGTGACCGAACAGGACATCCAGCGCCTCGGCACCTGGCCCCTGCCCGACCGGCTGCTGGCGCGGTTGCTGGAGAGCATCGACCGGGAGGGAGCGGCGGCCATCGGCCTCGACATCTACCGCGACCTGCCGGTGGGCGAGGGTTCGGAGCGGCTCGAGCGGGAGATGCGGGAGAACCCGCGGGTGATCGGCGTCACCCTGTTCGCCGACGACCCCTTCAACCGCATCGCCCCGCCACGCGGCCTGCAGGGTACCGACCGGATCGCCGCCAACGACGTGCTGCTCGACCCGGACGGGGTGGTCCGGCGCGGCCTGCTCTTTCTCGACGACGGCACCACGGTCTTCCCAGCCCTGGGACTGCGGCTCGCCACCCTGTTCCTGGCCGAGCGACAGATCTTCCCCCTGCCGGATCCCGTGGAGCCGGGATGGCTGCGCCTCGGCCGCACAACCTTCCCTCCCCTCGACAGCCACTTCGGCGGCTACACGGGGATCGACGACCGCGGCTACCAGTTTCCCATGGATTTCCGGCTCCCCCCCGAGCGGATCCCCCGCTACACCATCACCCAGGTGCTCGATGGCACCCTTCCCGCGGGGGCCCTGAAGGGGCGCATCGTCCTGGTGGGGGTGATCTCCACCAGCGTCAAGGATCGCTTTCAGACCCCCCTCGGCGGGGTGTCGGGGGTGACCCTGCACGCCCTTCATGCCGACCAGCTCGTACGGTCGGCGCTGACCGGCCACGCCCTGCCCTCGAGCTGGAGCCAGAGCGAGGAGTCGCTGTGGATCCTGCTGTGGGCCCTCCTCGGCGGGGTACTGGCGAGCTGGTCACGCACTCCCGTCTGGTTCGCCCTGAGCAACGGCGCCGGACTGCTGGTCCTCTACGGTTTCGCCCACCTGGGTCTCGAGCAGGGGGTGTGGATCGTCGGCATCGCCCCCGCCCTCGCCATGGCGCTGTCGGCGGCACTCTTCACCGCCTGGATGGTGACCCGCTTCAACCGCGAACGACGAATGCTGATGAATCTCTTCTCCCGGCACGTCTCCGACGAGGTGGCCCACCATCTCTGGGAACACCGCGAGGAGTTCATCGAGGGGGGGCGGCTGCAACCCCAGTTGCTCAACGCCACCACCCTGTTCGCCGACATCCGCGAGTTCACGCCGGTGGCAGAACGCCTCTCCCCGCGCGAGTTGCTGGAATGGCTCAACCTCTACCTGGAGATGGTGGCCCGCAAGGTACTCGACTACGGGGGGATGGTGGACGACTACTACGGTGACGCCATCAAGGCCAACTTCGGCGTGCCGATACCCCGCATGACCACTGCCGAGATGCGCGAGGATGCGGTGCGCGCCATCTCCTGCGCCCTGGCGGTGCGGGAGGCCCTGAGGGACCTGAATGCGCGACAGATGGCGCGCGGTGCGCCGGCGGTCCAGGTTCGGGTCGGCATCTACTCCGGCCCGGTCGTGGCGGGGAGTCTGGGAAGCGAACGCCGGTTGAAATATACTACCGTCGGAGATACCGTCAACAGCGCCGCCCGGCTGGAGTCGTTCGATTCGGCGAGCTGGCTCTGGGACGACGCGGACGAGGACTGCCGCATCCTGGTGGGAGAGCCCACCGTCGAACTGGTGGGAGACCGGTTCCGCCTCGAATTCGTCGCCGAACGACGGGTCAAGGGCAAACAGCAGCCGCTGCGTGTCTACCGCGTCCTGGGGCACGCCAACGAGAGCCGGCAGGAGCCGGCATCCTCCCCCGGCGCCCCTCCCCAGACCCGGACGGGGTGCTGAAGAGGCCGCGCTCCCCCTCTTCCTCGAGGCCTGACGGGGACGCTCGAGGCATGGCGACACGCCCGCGACGGAATCGGCTTCCGATCCCGCCTCCCCCTCTCCCGACTCCGGAGAGACCGGAGGAGCGACTCCCGACAAGATGTTGAAAATGCCCCTCCATGGGTGCTTTTCAACAGCCTCCCGATGGAGATCAGCATCATGAGACTCGCACAGATCCTTGTGGTATCCCTGATTCTTTCCACCCCTGCCGGGGCGGCAGAACCCTCTTCCGGGAAGGACACCCCGCCGCAGACGGAGAAGAGTCCGCCAGCGGTGATGGAGACGGCGATCAGCGAAAGCGCCAATCTCCCTGCCAGCACCCGTCCCACCGCGCCCGTGCCGAGAGACGCGCTGATGCCGGTCTATCGCCCCCCGCTGCGCGGCGCTCCCCGCAACCGGGTCGGCGGCGGGACCCGGGGGGCGGCGCAGCCCCCCCTCATTCAGGCGCTCGCTCCACGCCACGTGGCGCACACCACCTCTCCCCACCCCACCCTCTACTGGTACAGCAGCGGCAGCGGCGAGGTGGTGTTCGAACTCTCCCGTCTGGGGGAACTGGGCGAGGAGAGGATCCATCGCCACCGGCAGCCGGCGAGGCAGGGCATTCAGTCGATCTCCCTGCGCGAGCTGGGCGTGAAACTGGAACCGGAGGTGCTCTACGTGTGGCGCGTCTGGCTCGACTCGGCGGGTGAGGAGGGTGGCTACGATTCCACCTCCTCGGCCCTGATCAAGCGGGTGGCGGTGGCCGATTCCCTGGCCCGGGCCCTCGAGCTGGCCTCACCCCGGGAGCGGCCGCTGGTCTACGCCCGGCACGGTATCTGGTACGAGGCCCTCCAGCAGGTCTCGCAGCGGGTTCAGCAGGACCCCTCCGATACCCTGGCACGGCGCCAGCGCATCCGCCTGCTGGAGCAGATGGGCGCGGGCGGGATCATCGCCTCGGAGCTGCAGCGGCTCAAGGGGGAGGTGGCCGGCGGATAGAAACGCCCGCAGCGACATGCGGGGCGCGAAACGCTCCCGGTGCGCCTCACCCGCCATCCGCCGCCGGACCCGCGCCCGCGGCGTGCTCCCTCACCAGCCCGGCGGAAGCTTGTGGCGGATGGTGATCTGCCGCCCCTCCACCCGGATGTAGCCGCCCAGCGTCAGGTCCTTCAGGATCCGGCTCACCATCTCCCGCGAGGCCCCCACCATGTTGGCGATCTCCTGGTGGGTCAACTTCTGGCGGATCACCAGCACCCCCGGCTCGTCGCTCTCTTCCGCCAGGTCGAGGAGCGTGCGCGCGACCCGGCCGTAGACATCGAGCAGCGCCAGGTTCTTCACGTTCTCGGTGAGATGACGGATGCGTCCGGTGAGTTCACGGATCAGCTTGAGGGCGATGGTGGGGTTGTTGGTGAGGACCTTGTCGAAGTCGTCCTTGGAGATGATGGCGAACTTGCTCGGCTCCATGGTCATGATGGAGGCGGAGCGGGGGGATTCGTCGAGGAGGGCCAGCTCGCCGAAATACTCGCCCGGACCCTGCATGTTGATGGTGACTTCCTTGCCCCCCGAATCGCTGAGGAACACCTTCACCTTCCCCTCCAGAATGATGTAGAGAGACTGGGTGGTGTCACCCTCGTTGATGATGATGGTGTTGCGCGGATAGGACTTGGTGATGGTGTGACTGCAGATCGCCTCCCTTTCGGCGGGATCGAGGGTCGAGAAGAGCGGGATGTTTTCGAGTATATCGGTCACGGCTCCGAATCGCTTTTCCATGGAGGATACATCCCAATTATAGGCCTTTGTCGCAATCATGAAACCACTCTCCCTGAGAGGTGGGGGAAAAGAGACCTGCCAGTGCAGGCGCCTCTGCTGGCGACGATCTCGCCTCCGCTCCCCCTTCCTTCCCCCTTCGAAAGGCGGTGCGGGCGCTGCAGGGCCCCGTGCCGACAGGCAGCCGAAAACGGCGTTTTTCGGCTGCCTGTGTGCGATACGGGGAAGTATCGCCGTTTTCGATGACGGCAAGTCATTGAAAACGCGAGGGAACGGGAAACCGCGTCTCCCGTTCCCCGGTTGAAGAGGCCCGGGGACGGACCTTTTCGACCTTCTGTTCACGGGGCTTCGGGTCGACAGGACAACGACAGATCCCACTGCCGGCGAGGAACCATTCTAGAGGAGGCCATGGGGTGAGGACGGTGCAATAATCCACCACCGGATCCGGCACTATCACCGGACGCCGTGGGGGTCGAGCACGACTTCCGGGCGCCGCAGCGGCGGGCCCGGGGGAGGCGCGAGCGGGAGCCCGCCGACTCAGCCGCCCCCTTCGACGATGCCGTGGACGATGAGATGGCGGTCGCTGACCGCCTCCACGGTGAGATGGGAGAGATCCGCCGCGGCGAGCTGCTCGCGGATCTCGTCGGGACGCCAGGCGGCCAGCAGAGAGTTGTGGAAGTCCTGCCGCAGCACCTCGGGCTCGCCGGCGACATATTCGTCCACCATCCAGCGCGCCTCCTCCAGGCTCTGCGGACGCATCAGGTCCATGACGAAGACCAGCGCCCCAGGCCGGGCCCAGCGATTCACCGCCTCCCACAATACCATGGGATCCGGGAGATGGTGGAGGAGGGAGTTGCTGATGACGATGTCATACTCGCGCTGCGGGGCCTCGCAGTCGGGGAGGTAGCCCTCCACCAGCCGGACACGCCCCTCCAGTCCCGCCTCGCGCACCCGCCTCTCCCCTTCCCGCAGCATGGCGGCGGCGCCGTCGATGCCGTCCACGGTGGCGCAGGGATAGGCGCGGGCGAAGCGGACCGTGATGTCCGCCGGGCCGCAGCCGAGATCCAACACCCGGGCGCCGGGGGTCTCGGTGCCGAAACAGTCGCCGAAGAGTTCGATGAACCGGGAGTGAGGCTCCTCGAAGTCGGCCGCCGCGTAGGCCCTCGCCTGTTCGGCATCGTCCATCAGCTCCGGTTCGGGGATGCGTTCCATGGGGAATTCTCCTCTCTCGTGAGAGTGTCGGACCTTGAACCAGGCGCCTCGCCACCCCCACGGGGGACGGGCGCGTCCGGGCACTGCCCTGCAGGGAAAGTCATAGCGGTAAGCCGGGTGCCGCGCAAGCCCGGTCAGGGCAGGGTGGCCTCGCCGGCGAAGAGCGACTCGATGCTCTCCCGCTCGCGGACCACATGGATCCGGTCGCCGTCCACCATCACCTCGGCGGCGCGGGGACGCGAGTTGTAGTTGGAACTCATGCTGAAACCGTAGGCGCCCGCCGAACGGACCGCCAGCAGGTCCCCCTCCTCGATGGCCAGTTCCCGATCCTTGCCGAGGAAATCGCCGGTCTCGCATACCGGCCCCACCACGTCGTAGGCGCGGGGCATCAACCCCTCCCGGCGCTCCACCGGCACGATTCGCTGCCAGGCATCGTAGAGGGCGGGCCGCAGCAGGTCGTTCATGGCCGCGTCGACGATGGCGAAGTGCTTGTGGGGGGTGTGCTTGAGGTACTCCACCCGGGTCAGGAGGATGCCGGCATTGCCGGCGATGGCGCGGCCGGGCTCCACCAGGATCTCCAGCTTGCGGACCCCCAGCCGTTCGATCACCGCCGCCGCGTATTCGCGGGGATGGGGCGGCTCCTCCGTGTCGTAGCGGATGCCGAGACCGCCGCCGATGTCCAGGTGACGGATGGCGATCCCCTCGCTCTCCAGCAGATAGATGAGCCCCAGCACCCGGTCGAGGGCATCGAGGAAGGGCTGCAACTCGGTGAGCTGGGAGCCGATGTGGCAGTCGATGCCGAGGACCTGCAGATTGGGCATCTCCGCGGCACGCCGGTAGAGCTCGGCCGCCTCGCGGAACTCGATGCCGAACTTGTTCTCCTTGAGGCCGGTGGAGATGTAGGGGTGGGTCTGGGGATCCACGTCGGGATTGACCCGCAGGGAGACCGGCGCCTTCACCCCGTGGGCGCCCGCCACCCGATCGAGGCGCTCCAGCTCCTGCTCCGACTCCACGTTGAAGCAGCGGATCCCCACCTCCAGGGCGCGCTCCATCTCCTCCACCCGCTTGCCGACCCCGGAGAAGACCACCTTCGCCGGATCACCGTCCGCCGCCAGCACCCGCTCCAGCTCTCCCCGGGAGACGATGTCGAAGCCGGAGCCGAGGCGGGCGAGCAGATTGAGCACCGCCAGGTTGGAGTTGGCCTTCACCGCGTAACAGACGAGGTGCGGATAGTCGCCGAACGCATCGTCGAAGGCGCGCCAGTGGCGCTCGAGGGTGGCCCGGGAGTAGATGTAGCAGGGGGTGCCCACCCGTTCGGCGATCGCCGGCAGGGGCACCTCTTCGGCGTGCAGCACGCCTTGCTCGAACTGGAAATGGTCCATCAGGGGTCCGTCTCGTCGGCGGTGGAGCCCTTCTCCACCTCGTGTGGCTGGCTCTGCCCCTGGTCGGGCAGGTAGAGATCCCCCTTGCGGCCGCAGCCCGCGACCAGCATCGCCGCCAGGGCAAGGACCACCATTCTCGACAGATGCGGGTTCACGGGTCGCTCTCTCTCATCGGGGGAACCGGAGCGGGCCATTATACCTCCCTTGCGCGGCCGGGGAGCATCGCTTCCCCATGGGGTGACGCCGGGGGATGCGGTACCGTACCCCGTTCCTGCTTCGCAGGATTTGCCTGATGCGCCGTACCTGTCGGGGCCCAGGTGCCTGCGGGTATCTGCCCGTGCCCTGTTTCCGGCAGGCCGGATGAGCCGCAGGCGGTACCCGGGAGAGCCTCTCTCCACCGGTTCCCCCTTCGCGGGAATGTGCTCACCAGATCAGCGGCGGCTCGTTGAGCAGCCGGTCCTGCTGCTCCCGGAGGGCGAGGATCTGCTCTTCCCAGTAGCGCGACTCGCCGAACCAGGGGAAGGAGCGGGGGAAGGCGGGATCGTCCCAGCGCCGCGCCAGCCAGGCGCTGTAGTGGATCATGCGCAGGGTGCGCAGCGGCTCGATGAGGGAGAGCTGGCGCGGATCGAAGTCGTGGAAGAGGGTGTACTCGTCGAGGATGATCCCCAGTTGTCGCTGCATGGCCGGGCGGTCGCCGTCCAGCAGCATCCAGAGATCCTGAACCGCCGGCCCGGTGGCGGCGTCGTCCAGGTCGACGAAGCGGGGTCCCTCCCCCGACCAGAGGATGTTCCCCCGGTGGCAGTCGCCCAGCAGCCTGAGCCCCTCCGGCTCCACCATCGCCCAGCGCGACTCCACCACCTCCATGAGGGCCTCCGCCAGGGTTCCCCACGCCTCGCGCAGCTCCGTGGGGATGAAACCGCTCTCCAGCAGCCAGCCGACACTCTCCCGGCCGAGACGTTGCGGGGAGAGGAGGGGCCGGTGGCGGAACGCTCCACCGGCGGCCACCGCGTGGATCCGGCCCAGGTAACGGCCCATCCACCGCAGGTCCTCCTCCCGCTCCAGATCGGGCCAGCGGCCGCCCACCCGCGGAAAGAGGGCGAAGCGGAAGCCCGCGTGACGGAAGAGGCTCTCCCCCTCCCGCCGCAGGGGCGCCACCACCGGAATCTCCGCCTCCGCCAGCGCCAGGGAGAAGGCGTGCTCCTCCAGGATCGCCTCGTCGCTCCAGCGGCCCGGCCGGTAGAACTTGGCCACCAGGTAGCCCCCCGCCTCCAGCTCCACCTGGTAGACCCGGTTCTCGTAGCTGTTGAGCGCCAGCAACCGGCCGCTCGCCCGATACCCCACGCTCTCCACCGCGTCTAGCAGCAGATCGGGGGTCAGGGCGTCGTAGGGATGCCTCCCTTCTCCAGGCCTCTCTTCCATCTGCCCAATCATACCCCAGCGCCGTCCCGGGCACATTGAGAAGGCCGCCGCCGCCCCCCATAATGGAGAGGCGCGTTGGCGGGATCCGTATCGCCGCCATTCCCTTCGACAACCATAGCCGGAGCCTCGATCGACCCATGAGCAACCCCCTGCTTGAAACGGAGGGCCTCCCTCCCTTCCCGGAGATACGTCCCGAACACATCGAACCGGCCATCGACACCCTGCTGGCCGACAACCGGGCCCGGCTCGAGGAGATCCTCCAGGGAGGAGGCCCCTGGACATGGCACAACCTGGTCGAACCCCTGGAGGAGATGGAGGAGCGCCTCTCCCGGGCGTGGTCGCCGGTCTCCCACCTCAACTCGGTGATGAGCAGCGACGCCCTGCGCGAGGCCTACAACGCCTGTCTGCCGAAGCTCTCCGACTACGCCACCGAGATGGGCCAGAACCGGCGTCTCTACGAGGCGTTCCGCGAGCTGGCGGAGGGAGCGGAGTTCACCCGACTCGATCCCGCCCAGCGCAAGGTGGTGGAGAACGCCCTGCGCGACTTCCGGCTCTCCGGCGTGGCCCTCCCGGAAGAGGAGCAGCGGGAGTTCAAGGAGATCATGCGCAGGCTCTCGGAACTCACCGCACGCTTCGAGGAGAACCTGCTGGACGCCACCCACGGCTGGCGACGCCACGTGACCGACGAGGGGGAACTGGCCGGCCTGCCGGAGAGCGCCCGCGCCCTGGCCCGCCAGACCGCCGAGCGGGAGGGGCTGGAGGGGTGGCTCTTCACCCTGGAGTTTCCCTCCTACTACCCGGTACTCACCTACGCGGACGACCGGGAGCTGCGGCGGGAGATGTATACCGCCTACGTCACCCGCGCCTCCGACGAGGGCCCCAACGCCGGGCGCTGGGACAACGGCCCGCTGATGGAGGAGATCCTCGACCTGCGCCACCGGGCCGCCCGCCTGCTCGGCTTCGCCAACTACGCGGAGCGCTCCCTGGCCACCAAGATGGCCCGCTCGCCGGAAGAGGTGCTCGATTTCCTCCACCGCCTGGCCGAACGCTCGCTGCCGGTGGCGCGCCGCGAGATGGAGGAGCTGCGCACCTTCGCCAGCGAGACGGACGGCGTGGAGGAGCTGGAGGCGTGGGACACCGCCTACTACGCCGAGAAGCTGCGCCAGCGGCGGTTCGATTTCTCGGAAGAGGAGCTGCGCCCGTGGTTCCCCGTGCCGAAGGTGATCGACGGCATGTTCGAGGTGGTGAAGCGCCTCTACGGCCTGGAGATCGTCCCGGTGGAGGGGGTGGCGGTGTGGCACCCGGATGTGCACTTCTACGAGATCCGCGACCGGCAGGGGGAGGTGCGCGGCCAGTTCTATCTCGATCTCTACGCCCGGCCCAAGAAGCGCTCCGGTGCCTGGATGGACGAGTGCGTGGGACGCGCCCGCTTCGGCGACCACCTGCAGATCCCGGTCGCCTACCTCACCTGCAACTTCACCCCCCCGGTGGGGAACGACCCCTCGCTGCTCACCCACGACGAGGTACAGACCCTCTTCCACGAGTTCGGCCACGGCCTGCACCACATGCT
>JALTLT010000251.1 GCA_027001815.1 Gammaproteobacteria bacterium
ATATTGCTCCCCTTGTGAAATGTCCATCTCGGGTTCGTCGATTCGCCTTGCGGCGGCCTTGCGAGGTTTCGGATTTCACCCCGAAACCCCTATGCGGCACGTTGAGTGCCGCCCTTTTCGATGGCTGAGCGCCATTGAAAAGGGTGATCGGGTGCCCCCTTCCCCTTCCATGCCGGAGTTCGATCGGGAAGAGACCGGGGCATGACGACCCCGGCCTGTCAACGCCATCCTGGAGCCGGCGGGGGAGACCGGAAGAGATTCCCCTCCGCCCCGATTCGAAGCCGGGGGTCGCCCGGATTGTAATCATACCGGGTATTAGAATTCAACATACAACTGAAACACTGATACGCGATCCGCACCGCTCGGTCGGCGGATCCCCTGCCCCCTCTCCCGCCCCCTTCCGGGTATGAAAAAGGCGCCCCGAGGGCGCCTTCTTCCTTCACGACGAGGGGCCGGACCCACACCCGAAACTCACGCCGCTGCCGTCTCGGCACTGTCGATGGGCCGACCCGCCCGGGCCCAGGCGAAGATGCCTCCCGCAAGATTGTAGACACGCTGATTCCCCTGCTGCATCATGAACATGCAGGCCTGCGCGGAACGCGCTCCGGTACGGCAATAGAAGACCGTCTCGACGTCGTCGGAGAGTTCAGCCGCCCGCAGCGGCAACAGGTGGAGGGGTATCAGGATGCTGTTGGCGATGATCCCCTGGGCGAACTCCGCCGGGGAGCGGACATCCACCAGACGAATCTTGCGCCCTTCCTCGCGCCACTGGGCAAGCGTGGCGGCATCGATTTCCGGAACCGGGGTACCGAACATGGGGTCTATCCTCTCGTGATCGCTGATCATCCCGGGCCGCGAGTCGCGCCCGGCCATGGTTTAGTAATTTAGTATATTATTATACTCCTTGGGAATCTCTGTCAACCTCGGCCCTCTCTCGGCGTTGAACGGGCAGATGCAATAGGGCGATAGCAAAGGCGGGGGGCTCTCTGTCTCTCCTCCCGGGGCTACGCCCCATTACCCGACCAATACACTATTGTATAGACACCATGACAGCAACACCGCGGCTGTACCCTCCACCTCCCTCGATCCCCGAACAGCCGGAGCGGCGGGCAGGAGAGTCGTGAGGGCCCTCTTCTCCACCCTCCTGGCGATTCTTCTGTTGCAGAGTGCAGCGGAGGCGGCCCCGGACCTCGATCTCCGACTCCCCGACCTGGAGGATTCCGCCAGTCGTCTGCTCTCGCCTCTCGAGGAGCGGGAGTTTGCCCGCAGCGTGATCCGCCAACTGGAAGCCCAGCAGGTGCTGATCACCGACCCTCTCGTCGAGGAGTACATCAGCCACCTCGGCTATCGCCTGGTGGCCAGCAGCGAGGCCCCCACGAGCCCCTTCACGTTTCTGGTGATCCGCGACGACACCATCAACGCCTTCGCCACCTTCGGGGGGCTGGTGGTGGTCAACAGCGGCCTGCTCCTGCGGACCGAGAACGAATCGGAGCTGGCCGGCGTCCTCGCCCACGAGATCGCCCATGTCACCCAGCGCCACCTGGTTCGCAGCGCCGAATCGGCGGGTCAGTACGCCATCACCACCCTGGCGGCCATGATCGCCGCGATCCTGCTCAGCCAGGGGGACGGGAGCGTCGCCGAGGCGGCGATCGCCACCAGCGCGGCGGCCAACATCCAGCTACAGATCAATTTCACCCGGGCCAACGAGCAGGAGGCCGACCGGGTAGGGATCCGGACCCTGGCGGAAGCCGGCTTCGACCCTCACGGGATGGCCTCCTTCTTCGGTCGCCTCCAGCAGGCCACACGCTACTACGGGACGGAGGGTATCCCGGAATTCCTGCGCACCCATCCCGTGACCAGCAACCGCATCGCCGAGGCACAGGAACGGGCGGAGGGCTATTCGCTCCGCCCGCCCCCCTCGGGACTCGGTTTCCTCCTCACCCGGGCGAGGGTGAGGGTGCTGACCACACCCCGCCCGCAAACCGCGGTCGAGTACTTCCGGGAACAGCTCGCCAGCGGCCAGTTCCACGACGAGGAGGTGGCACGTTACGGTCTGGCGCTGGCGCTTCTCAGACAGGGCAAGGGGAAGGAGGCGCTGAAACTGGCCGGCGAACTTAGCGCCGCCCACCCCAACAACCTCCATTTCCGGGCTCTGCGCGCGCGGGCCCTGCGTCTCGACGGTGACATCGAGGCGATGCTGGACGACTACACGGCCGCCCTCGACCTCTTTCCCGCCAACCGTCCCCTTACCCTGTTCGCCGCCGAGGACCTGCTGACGGCGGGTCGCCCCGATGCGGCGCTCAGGGTGCTGGACGGCTATCTCGACTTCCGCCCCCCTTCCGCACGCATTCACCGCCTCTACGCCCGCGCCGCCACCGATGCGGGGAGAGCTGCCGTGGCGTCACTCCACATGGCGGAATACCAGCTCCTCCACGACAACCCCTCCGCGGCCATGCGCCTCCTTCGGCAGGCGCTGCGTGAGGTGGGCGACGACGACTATCTTCGCACCCTGATCGAGGCCCGCATCGAGGAGGTGCGTCTGCGGCTCGAGCCGAAAAAGAGGGAGGGTCACAAGAGGGGTGGCAAGAAACGGGGAGAGGGACAACTCCACCCCCCACCATGACCTCTTGCCTGAACTCCCCGTTGCAGTTGGGTCAGCGGGCTGTTGAAAAACACCGTTTTTCGGCAACCTGTGCCGCAGTGCGGGGATGTACCGCCGTTTTCAACGAGGCTGGCGGTCTGTCGGACTTTGACAGGCCGTCAGGTTCTGGTGCACCCCGGGGGGCCCCGAGAGGCGGGAAGGCCCTCCCGGGGGACGCCGTGAACCCATCCTTGGGGGCTCGTCGGCGGCATCCCTGCCGCCAACGCCCCCGGGAGGGCCTTCCCGCCTCTCGGGGCGGAATGACCTTCAGCTTGGAGTCCGACAGGCTGCCAGCCTCGTTGAAAACATGAGGAAGGAGGAAGCCGGAAATCGCATATTCGGCTCCCGGCGGTATCCCGTCCACCCGGGCGACCCCGCCCCCTCTCCTCCCGCCCTCGCATCCGCCCTCTTCTCCCGCTGGCACATACGCCACAACCCCCTGACGAATCAGAATATTAGGGGGATCTTAATTGCCTTGAAGATGGCAATTACCGCTTGCCATTCGACGCCGGATCAGTATGCTTAGGGGCAAGCTGCAACCACAATAACAGCAGTGACATTGTGTTTTTCATAATTCAGAGAAACGTCTTGACGCACATTTGCGCAGGGGTCTGTAACTGGAGGAGGAGTCAACCGGTCCGGTGATCCGTATCCCGGCCCGGATGTGGTCTTCAGATCCGATTCTGTCGGCAATCTGCCCTGTATCCCCATCCCCTGCCGTCGCCTCGACGGCTGCAGGCCCGGCACGGGCAGCGTGTTGCAGGATGGGATCGGGCTCCGTCGCCGCGACACCTCCGTCGTCGAAGAGCCGTCGCCCGCACGGCTCTTCCATCCAGCAAGCTCCCTGCCCTGTGGGGACACGTTGTTATTTCAGTAACGAGGAGGAAACCATGCGGAAAGCCGCGTATATTCTCAGCACCACCGCATCCGTCACGGCGCTGGTCGCCACCCTGGGGCTGGCCCCCGTCTCGACCGCTTCCGCGGAGGAGAAGGCCGCATCTCCTGCCGAACAGGGCAAGAAGATCGCCTGGAACCGCAAGAAGGGCAACTGCCTCGCCTGCCACCAGATCGAGGGTGGCGCGGTGCCCGGCAACATCGGCCCGCCGCTGGTGGCGATGAAGTCCCGCTTCCCCGACAAGGCGAAGCTGCGCGCCCAGATCTGGGACGCCACCAAGAGCAATCCCAACACCATGATGCCGCCCTTCGGCCGCCACAAGATCCTCAGTGAAAAAGAGATCGATCTGGTGGTCGAGTACCTCTACACCCTCTGAACCCGGAACGATACGAACAACAGGAGTAGATACCCGTGATCAGCATGAAGCGTAGAGCCCTGCTTCGGGGCACTCTGGCCACAGGCGTGGTGGGTGTTGCCGCCGGCGCCGGCCTGCTCACCCCCCAGGCCGTCCTGGCCGCCTGGCCCAAGGCCGCCTTCGAGTCCAAGAGCGTCGACGACGCCGTCAAGGCGTTGACCGGCATCGG
>JALTLT010000252.1 GCA_027001815.1 Gammaproteobacteria bacterium
TGAAAAAGGCCGTCCTGGCCTTTTTCAACGCCGGAAGCCGAAAATGCGATTTCCGGCTTCCTCACGTTTTCAATGATCTTTCGTCATTGAAAACGGCGGTGCATCCCTGCACCGCGGCACAGGCTGCAGAAAAACGGAGTTTTTCAACAGCCTGCTAACCGAGGTCAGGTGACACTCCCCTCTCCCGCTTCCGGCAGGAGAGACGGGGCGGGAGAAGTCGCAGACCCTCTCCGGGAATCCGCGGCTCGCCGGAGGCGATGCGCCACGCTCCGAAACATGGGACAATATCCGTTTTTTCGGACAGCGGTCCCCCGGAGACCATGACAGCCGAACGCAACCACTTCCTGGCCGAACTCCTTCCTCCCATTCCCCACCGAACCGGCGAGAGTGCCCGCTGGGGCGGGCTGCGGGGTGCCTCTCCCGCGCTGGTGCTCGCCGGGGTGGCACGTGCGGCCCGGGGACCGGTACTCGCGATCACCGCCGATTCCCAGACCGCCCACCGGCTGGAGGAGGAGGTGCGGTTCTTCGCCGGCCAGGAACTGCCGGTGATCCCCTTTCCCGATTGGGAGACGCTCCCCTACGACCTCTTCTCCCCCCACCCCGATATCGTCTCCCGCCGGCTCGAGACGCTCCACACCCTGCCGGAGATGGAACGGGGCATCCTCGTGCTGCCGGTCTCGACCCTGTTGCAGCGTCTGCCACCCCGCCAGTGGCTGCAGGCCCACTCACTGTTGCTGCGGGTGGGGGAAACCCTCGATCCCGATGCCATGCGCCGACGCCTGGAGGAGTCCGGCTATCGCCGCGTCTCCCAGGTGATGGAGCACGGCGAGTACGCCATGCGCGGCGCAATCCTCGATCTCTTCCCCATGGGCGGTGGAGCACCCCTGCGAATCGACCTTCTGGACGACGAGATCGACTCCATCCGCATCTTCGACCCGGACAGCCAGCTAACGGTGGAACGGACCGAGAGCGTCCGCATGCTGCCGGCGCGGGAGTTCCCCCTCGACGAACCGGCCATCCGCCGTTTCCGCCAGCGCTGGCGGGAGCGCTTCGAGGGAGATCCCAGCCGCAGCGTCATCTACCGGGACGTCTCAGACGGCCTCGCGCCGGCGGGTATCGAGTACTGGCTTCCCCTGTTCCACGATACCGTGGAGAGCCTCTTCGATTACCTTCCACGGGAGAGTCTTCTGGTCTCCCTCGAGGGGACGGAGGAGGCGCTGGAGGCGTTCTGGTCGGAACTCTCCCGCAGGTACGAACAGCGCCGGCACGATCTGGAACGGCCGATCCTGGCCCCCAGCGAACTCTACCTGGCGCCGGAGGAGCTGGAGGCGGCGTGCGCCGACCATCCCCGCCTCACCCTCGGCACCTTCGATCTGACCGACGAGGCGCCACCCCGCCGCGTCAATCTCGCCTTCGGCGCTCCCCCTCCCCTGCGGCTGCAACCGCGGGCCGCCCACCCCTGGGAGGCGCTGACCCGCCACCTGGCCGAGCGGCCGGAGAGGGTGCTGCTGGTGGCGGAATCGGCAGGGCGCCGGGAGTGGTTGCTGGAGAATCTGCAGCACCTGGACATCCGGCCCCGGGTGGTGGAGGGGTGGCACGCCTTCCTCGAGGGTGAGGAGCGTCTGGCCCTCACCGTGGCCCCCCTGCAACAGGGACTGGTCGCGGAAGGCGCCGGCATCGAGGTGGTGGCCGAGCCCCAGTTGATCGGCGAGCGGGCCGCCCAGGCGCGGCGCAGGCCGCGGCGGGCGCGCGACCCCGAACAGATCATCCACGATCTGGCGGACCTGGAGCCCGGCGCGCCGGTGGTCCACGAGGAGCACGGTGTAGGCCGTTACGCGGGTCTGCAGCGCCTCGAGACCGGGGGCGTGGAGACGGAGTTCCTTACCATCGAGTATGCGGGGGGGGATCGACTCTACGTGCCGGTGGCCTCGCTGCACCTCATCAGCCGTTATACCGGTACCTCACCGGAGAATGCCCCCCTCCACAAGCTGGGCGGCGACCAGTGGGCCCGGATCCGTCGCAGGGCGGCGGAGAAGGTGAGGGACGTGGCCGCGGAACTGCTCGAGATCTACTCCCGCCGGCAGGCGAGCCGCGGTTACGCCTACACCATCGACTGGGAGGCCTACGGCACCTTCGCCGCCGCCTTTCCCTTCGACGAGACGCCGGACCAGGCGCGGGCCATTCAGGCGGTGATCGAGGACATGGCCGCGGAGAAACCCATGGACCGGCTGGTGTGTGGCGACGTGGGCTTCGGCAAGACCGAGGTGGCGATGCGCGCCGCCTTCATCGCCGTCCACGGCGGGCGCCAGGTGGCGGTGCTGGTCCCCACCACCCTGCTCGCCCAGCAGCACTACCGCAATTTCCGTGACCGCTTCGCCGACTGGCCGGTTCGCGTGGAGGTGCTCTCCCGCTTCCGCAGCGGGAAGCGGCAGGAGAGGATCCTGGCAGACCTGGCGGAGGGCAAGGTGGATATCGTCATCGGCACTCACAAGCTGCTGCAGGAGTCCGTCCGCTTCCGCAACCTCGGGCTGCTGGTCCTCGACGAGGAGCACCGCTTCGGTGTGCGCCACAAGGAGCGTCTCAAGGCGATGCGCGCCGAGGTGGACATCCTCACCCTCACCGCCACCCCGATCCCGCGCACCCTCAACATGTCCATGTCGGGGCTGCGGGATCTCTCCATCATCGCCACCCCCCCCACCGAACGGGTGGCGATCAAGACCTTCGTCGCCGAGTGGAACGACGCCCTGCTCACCGAGGCGATCGAGCGAGAACTGCAACGGGGCGGTCAGGTCTACTTCCTGCACAACGAGGTCTCCAGCATCGAGCGCACCGCCGACCAGGTGCGTCGGCTGGCACCCCGCGCCAACATCGGCATCGCCCATGGACAGATGAGCGAGCGGGAGCTGGAGCAGGTGATGCTCGACTTCTATCACCAGCGCCACAACATCCTGGTCTGCACCACCATCATCGAAAGCGGCATCGACGTACCCACCGCCAACACCATCATCATCAACCGGGCCGACAAGCTCGGTCTCGCCCAGCTCCATCAGCTTCGCGGGCGGGTGGGTCGTTCACACCACCGCGCCTACGCCTACCTGCTGGCCCCGCCACGCAAGGCGCTCACCCGCGACGCCCTCAAGCGGCTGGAGGCGATCGAGTCCCTGGAGGATCTCGGCGCCGGCTTCATGCTCGCCACCCACGACATGGAGATCCGCGGCGCCGGCGAACTGCTGGGCGAGGCGCAGAGCGGTCAGATCCAGGAGGTGGGTTTCACCCTCTACAACGAGATGCTCGAACGCGCCGTGCGTGATCTCAAGGCGGGCCGCCAGCCACAACTGGAACGCCCCCTCGAGCACGGACCGGAAGTGGATCTCCATCTCCCCGCCCTGCTGCCCGACGACTATCTGCCGGACGTGCACACCCGGCTCACCCTCTACAAGCGGATCGCCAGCGCGCAGGACGACGAGGCGTTGCGGGAGCTCCAGGTGGAGATGATCGACCGTTTCGGCCTCCTGCCGGAATCGGCCAAGGCCCTCTTCCGCATCACCGCCCTCAAGCTGCGGGCCGTACCCCTGGGGATCCGCAAGATCGATGTGGGCCACGGGGGCGGACGGATTCTGTTCGCGCCCGAACCGGACATCGACGCGGCAAAACTGGTAGAGTTGCTCCAGACGCGACCGGCCGAGTACCGCCTCGATGGGCCGGAAAAACTGCGCCTGGTGATGGATCTGGAAGAGCCGAACCGACGATTCGCGGAGATCGAGAACCTGCTGGAGACCCTGCGCCCATGAGCCACCGTGGTATCGCCCGCCTCCTGACCCTGCTCCTAGGCCTCGGGCTGTCGCTGCCCGCCGCGCCCGAACCGGTGGGTGAACCGCCACCCTTCTATCAGGTGGAGCTGGTGATCTTCGCGAGAAACGACCTCTCCGACGCGGCCCACGAGGTGTGGCCTCTGGACCCCGGCGTCCCGGAGGCGCAGGAGTTTCGGGAGCTGCGCCCGATCGAGCTGGAAACCTCTCCCGCTGCCGGGACCAAGACGGAGGGGGATTCCCCGCCCGTGGGGCCGGAAGCGACCAGTGATCCCGTGGCCCCCGACCAGACCCCCGA
>JALTLT010000253.1 GCA_027001815.1 Gammaproteobacteria bacterium
GTTTGGCGGTGAACCTCTGATTGCACGTCATGTGGTACTGGAGATCGCGGAGCACGCCTGTCTTGAGTGTAAGCGGCACGGCGTGCATCTCTTTGGAGACACCACCACCAATGCCTACCTGCTCACGGAAGAACTCTTCCGCAGACTGCTCGAACTCGAACAACGATCCTTTCAGATCACCCTGGACGGCTGGGAAGATGCTCATGATCGAGAGCGCGTCCAGGCCGATGGCGGCAAGACCTTTTCGCGGATCTGGTCCAACCTCCTGATGGCGAAAGGGGTGGATGAAGAGTTCGCCATCACCCTGCGTTGCCATATCAATGCAGAAAACTTCCGCTCGGTTCGCCGTCTGGCCCGGGAGATCGCCCGTGAATTTGGCAAGGATCATAGGTTTCGGGTCCATTTTCACGATGTGCGCAATCTCGGGGGCGAAGGTGGCAGCCGCGTTCTCACTGTCGAGAAAGAGGAGTACGAGCAACAGGTTGCCGAACTCCATGACATCCTTGAGCGGGAAAATATGGGGAATCTTTCACTCTCGGTCAGTGCCGCCCCCGCAGGGGGGGTGGAGTCGGATACCTTGCCGGTCTCGCCAACCCGAAGCGGTGATGAGTCTTCCGCCCATATCTGCTATGCCGCGAAGCCCAATTCCTTGGCGATCCGGGCCGATGGAAGTATCGCGAAGTGTACGGTAGCGCTCGGCAGCACCGAGAATGAAATTGGTCATATCGAGCCGGATGGCCGACTCGTGCTCGATATCCACAGGCTTCGGCCCTGGATGCGAGGCTTTGAGACTCTCTCGGCGGAGATGCTGGGGTGCCCGCTGGGTGCCGTGATGAAGGGGGGACAAGACTGATGGCAAAACCGCTCTTCATGATAGAGGGTGGAGCGTTCATGTGGTGTTCGGATCGTTTCCATGTTGGGGTTTCCCGGCTGCTGATGGATGCGCCCATGCTTTGTGTTTACTGGAATTAAAGGATGCCTGTTTGAGCGGAATGCCTGTGTGTCAGGTGAGGTACATCCAGAGGGATATCTGATTGAGCGAGGCCGGGGCACGATTGATCGCCGGGCCTCGGATGTGATGATCTGTTCAGTGATATATGGAGGACTTGGAAATGGCGCGGTCTGTCATTGATACGAATGCGGTTGATCTCGATGTTTACGGAAAGGTCGTTCTCGACGATGCACAACTCGAGGAACTGGTGTTGAGCGGCCAACACATGGGCGGGGCTGGAGAATGCAAGCCTGCGCCGACGGTCAACTTTGGCTGCATGACGCTCAATGCAATTGCCTGTGGTGGCGAATCCGATAATTCCCTCAACACATACTACTGTAGTGGACAACAACAGCAAAACTGAGCCTGTGTGATCCGCCCCGCCCTGATGAGGGCGGGCATCATCGATTTTGGGGGTTTCATGAATTGTTCCAATCTGTTGCCGGTTGCCGGTTGCTGGCTGTTGCTGGCCGTTTCGTGTCCGGCATTGGCGCAGCCTGTGCGTGTGCCGCTAGTCTCCGAAGAACATGTCGTGGTGGACGGTCTTCTCGAAGAGCCGGTGTGGCAGGAAGCGGCGGTGCTCGATCTGGATTACGAGATCAGCCCGGGGCACAACATTCCTGCACGCTACGAGACCCGCGTCTACCTCGCGGCGACCCGAACCCATCTGCTCATCGCGGCGAAGGCTGCGGATCCACAGCCTCATCTGATACGCGCCCAATTGCGCAACCGGGACGACATCTTCGACGATGACCGTCTCTTCATTGCGATAGATCCGTACGACCAGCAGGGTTCATCCATGCTGTTCGCGGTCAACGCGCTGGGTATTCAGATGGACGGGATGCACTCCAGTGAAGGTTTCGACTACTCCGTGGACAGGATATGGGATTCCGCGGGCACCATCACGGAAGAGGGCTATCAGATAGAGATCAGCATCCCCTTTTCGTCCATGCGTTACCCGAAGAGCGACGGACCTTCCATCTGGCGAATCCATATCGAGCGGCAGGTTCAAAGGGGCGATGCCCCGCAATTCTCCGCACGGCCCTACGACTGGAGCAACGAGTGCTTCGAATGCCAGTTCGTCTCCATGGAGTTGCCTCCCGGAATCGAACATTCCCGCCACTGGGAGTGGACGCCCTATCTCGCCTGGACCTCGTCGGACAGGCGCGGTTATCCCTACGACGGCCCCTGGTCCTCGGAGCGTGATGTGGAGGTAGGCATCGATGCCAACTGGAGTCCCGACTCCACCAGCCGGTTGACGCTCACCCTCAATCCCGACTTCTCCCAGGTGGAGGTGGATACCATCCAGTTCGACATCAACAGGCGTTATGCCATCGAATACCCGGAGCGGCGCCCCTTCTTTACCGAGGACCTGGACTACTTCGACTCCTACGTCATGCCCCTCAACACCCGCCGCATCGTCGATCCCTCGGCGGGAATCAAGTACACGGGCACCTGGGGGAGACACGCCCTCGGTTTGTTCGCGGCGGACGACAGCGAGACCACGCTGGTGATTCCGGCGCTGCAGACCTCCACGCTCACGGTATGGCCGGAGCCCGGGAGCAACGCGGTCGTTCGCTATCGCTACAGCATGGGCGAAGGAACCGACGTGGGCGGGATGGCCACGTACCGCTCCGCGGCCGACTACGAGAACGCCACCGGCAGCCTCATCTTTCGCTACAAGCCGGTGGCCAACCATCAGTTCAAGGGCGAGATGATTCTGAGCCGGGAGCGGTATCCTGAATCGGTGGCCGGATCCCTCGATCAGAAGGCATCGCTCTCCGGCTATGCCTACTACGTTGGCCATGACTATGGCCGTAATGGCGCCTATGCGGCCTCCACCAGCCTCTGGTCGCGCAGCCACGACTTCCGGTCGGACCTGAGTCAAACCAGCGACGTGGGCAATCGATGGTTCAAACACGTATCGAGCTACACCTGGCGCGAGGGGCTTCCGGAAGCGCTCGCCATCGCGAAGATCACCGGCACCGCCTATGTCCAGGAGGAGGTCGGCGGCGGTCTGCTGCAGCGGGGTGGAACGATATCCGGGGTCGTCCATGATCGAAAGGAGAGGAAGTTTTCCGCCCTTTTCGATATGAGGCGTCAGCTCTTCGCGGGCAAGGAGTTTGATCTCGCCGCTTTTCAGCTGAACGCGGTCGTCCGTCCGCGCCCGTGGCTTGCCCTGGCCGGACAGATCCAGTGGGGTCATGACATCGATGTGGGCAATCTCGTCCGGATCAATGCTCGTGGGGTGGCCCTGCAGGCGGTCGTCCAGCCCGATCCGCAGTGGGATTTCAGACTCACGGCAAAACGGTCTTTCTTTCACGAGGCGGACGAGCGCTTCTATTTCCTGAGTTTCCTCTATGCCAGGCTTTCACACCACTTCAACCGGCGGCACCATCTCCGTTTCGTCGGCCAGTATGGCCGGGCAGACCTCAATGCCGATCTGTTGGGAACCGGGCCGCTGGTGTGGAACGCCGATATGGTCGCCCAGCTTGTGTATCGCTACGAGCTGAATGCACGCACCGCCGTTCATGCGGGCTTTTCACTCTTCGGCGCCGACGACAACCTGATCGACGAAGTGCGTTCGAATCAGCGATATGCGTTCATCAAGGTGAGTTACCATTTCTGACCGAACCGGTGACCGGTCGGTGAAGATCCAAGGGTCGGTGGAGGAAACGTCATCGAAGGTGATGGGTGATGTTCGGGTTTCGCACTTGTCGGGTGGTGCCAGAGATCCAGAGCGAGTCGGCGGACTGTGGCGTCGTCTGTATCTCCATGGTCTGCAACTTCCTTGGGATCTGTACCGATGCCTTCGAAGTGAAAAGGCGTTACGGCAGCTCAGGGAGAGGATTGACCCTGTTGCAGATACGGAGAATCCTCGCGGACCTCGAATTCCACACGCAGATCGTGCAGTTCGACCCTTGCCGTCCGGAGGCACTCGCGATACCCAGTATTCTCCAATGGAACAGAAACCACTTCGTGGTCCTGGAGTCGGTGGATGCGCGGCGGGGCCGTATAACGCTGCTCGATCCGGAGTTCGGTCGTGTGCGGGTATCGAATGAGGAGTTTCAGGAATCAGCAACCGGGCTTGCGCTCGAATGCCTGTCCGCTCCATCCGGGAATCCACCGCTTCCACTGCCATCGCAATATACGGTACGTCCTCTCTTCCATGGGGTGCGCGTAAAGAGGGGTGCCCTTTACCTGCTGTTGGTGAGTGTCGGTATCCATGTGGCGGAATTGGTGCTGCCCCTACTCTCTCGACAGGTGTTCGACCGGGTGATGCCCGCCGAGGATCTCGATCTGCTTGTGGTTGTGGCCTTGGGGGTTCTGGCGCTGTCGGGGTTCAACGTACTGTTGGGATCCATGCGCAATATCGGCGTCGTGCGCATGGGGGCGGAGGTCAGTGCGTTGGCGTCCGCAAATCTGTTCGGTACCGTTCTTCGCATGCCCCTGAATCGGTTTGCCAGGAGATCGAACGCACAGTTGATGGCGCGATTCTCGTCCATGGAGAGGCTGGTGGAGTTTCTCACCAATGCGGGAATCGGCGTGACGACCGATCTGTTTCTGGTCGTGCTGGCCTTGGGAGTGACGGCCCATTACTCGCCCATTCTGGCTATGGTCGCGCTGGTGTTTTCCACTGTTCAGTTCATCGTCCGGTCGCGGCTTCATCACGAGCAATACGCCCGCTTTGCCGTCACGGTGAGAAGCGCTACGATGCACCACACCAAGGTGATGGGCTTGTTGAGGGCCATCGAGCCCATCAAGCTCTATTGTGGCGAGCAGTCGGTACTTGAACAGTACCGGTTGCATAACGGGAAGGTGCAAAAGGCGCGGCTGGATCATGCACGAGCTCAGGAGCGGGGGGCGATGATCGGGGGAGCGTTGCAGTCTCTCGATTCGGCCCTGTTTATCCTCCTGGGCGCTTTCCTGTTGATGCGAGGTGGCATTACCATCGGTGAGTATCTGGCGATCTCGATGTACAGGGCGTTGATGTCGAGCAAGCTCTCGCAGCTATTGGACATCCTGTTCGAATACCGACGTCTTGGTGTTCACAGACGGCACATCGGAGAATTGATTCGGGAGTCGATACTGGACGATACGCCGGATCCGGAAGAGCGCCGTCCGGTCACCGGCCGACTGGAGATCAGGGGAGTTTCATTTTCATACTCACCTCTTGAACCTAACGTGCTGGAAAAGGTCTTTCTCGACATCAAGGCGGGAAGCAGCGTCGCAATCGTGGCACCGTCCGGATCGGGCAAGAGCACCTTGTGCAGGCTCCTGCTCGGACTCCTCCAGCCGACGCAAGGCGAGATCCTCCTGGATGGAAAGCCACTGCATGATGGGAGAAATCCCGGGTTGAAACATATCGGATGTGTATTACAGGATGATCACCTGATCGATGCATCGATCGAGGAGAATATTACCTTTTTCCGCGAGGGTCTTTCCCGCGAGGATGTGGTATGGGCGGCTCGGATGGCGAATATCCATGACGAGATTATGCAGTTGCCGATGCAATATGACACTCCGGTCTCCGACGATCACGTTGCGCTTTCCGGTGGGCAGCGGCAGCGTATCCTGATCGCCAGGGCACTCTGTGGCAGACCGGTAATTCTCATTATGGACGAAGCCACAAGCAATCTTGATCTCGATAACGAGCGGGTGATATCCGAGAATATCTCGAAACTTCGTATGACCCGCATCGTGTTTTCCCATCGGCCGGAAACGATCAGCACATGTGAGCGGGTGGTTGATCTTGCTGCTATACAGGGGAAGGCTGCGGAGGGGGGTAGCCTGTTCGATCGAAGACAGGCGCGTGCGGGTGGGCGAAGGAATGGCCCGCGGTGCCCTGGGTCGCATGTCAACTCCGGAGAGGGAAATGCTGGCCGCGGAGTGTCAACGCCATTGTCCCGGTTGCGTTGAAAGTTGATAATGACTCTGCGACTGTGTCACCGGTCGGTGGTGCGCAGCGTTCGTCCCCATAAGAGGAATGGTCGTTATGAAGAGAAGATTTTCCGGCGTGATCCCCGTCGCCGTGCTCGGCGTGGTGCTCGCTTCACCTCTTGCCGGTGCGCAGCCGGGCGGTGGTGGCGGTCGGATGATGAAGTTCGACAGCGACGGTGACGGCATGCTCAACCGTGACGAGTACCAGGCGGCGCTCGACTTCCGCAAGAGCCGCATGGAGGAGAGGGGGCGGCCGTGGCGCGAGCCCCGCTTCGGTTTCGACGATCTGGACGCGGACGGCGACGGCCTGCTGAGTCGCGAGGAGCTGATGGAGGCCCGCCAGAAGGCGCGGATCCGCATGAGCGGCCGGCAGAACCGGCCCACCTTCGACACCCTCGACCGGGACGGAGACGGTTACATCACCGAGGAGGAGTTCAACCAGGCCCGGGCCGAGCGGATGGCGAAGCGGGCGGAAGAGGGGCGGCCCATGCGCAACGCCGGTCAGGGACCCGCCTTCTCCCGTTTCGATGCCGATGGCGACGGCCGCATCACCCGCGAGGAGTTCGAGCAGCTCCGCAGGGAGAGGATGGAACGGATGCAGGGCAACGCCCGCCCCATGCCGCTGGGCCAGGTGGAGCCCAAGGACGACGGCGGCCAGTGATTCCGCCGCCGGTTCTTCCCGATGGCGCCACTCCCCCCGATGCCGGCGACCGCAGGGGGCACTCCGCTTCGCCCCTCGATACCTCGATCTCGCGGGGGTAGGTGAGTGCTCCGGTTTCCTCGTGCCGCCGGACCCGCATTGCCGTCCGCTTTGTGCGGTCGGCGGGGGCGCGGTATGATGGCCGTTGCCGGGCCGGGGCTGCAATCTCTCATTCCCGGAGCGTACTGTCTGTCTGACACGGAGGTTTTCCATGAAGTCCCTTGCACCTGTTCTGATGGGCGCTGTTCTCGCCCTGATTTCGTTCGTACCTCGTGCCGGTGCCACCGGCATGGCCGACATGTGGCTCCGCTTCTACGACGCCGACCAGGACGACCGCATCACCCGCAAGGAGTACGACGACGCCATGGCGCGTCTCGCCGAGCGGCTGGGGGGCGCGCCACGGCGCAGCCCGGCGGTGGGGTTCACGGACGTGGACGCGGATGGGGACGGTGTGGTGACCCGTCAGGAGCTGGATGGCTACGGCCGCGAGATGATGGGCCGCTATCTGCGCAAGCAGTTCGACCATTACGACCTGGACGGCAACGGGAGGGTCACCCAGCAGGAGGTGGAGGAGATGCGGCAGCGCGCCCTTTCCCCGGCCCAGCGTTCGCGGCCCGGCAACAAGCCGCCGAGCATCGCCGATTTCGACATGGACGGTGACGGGGCGGTCACCTTCGAGGAGTTCCGGAAGCGCTTTCCCGAGGTCTCGCGGCGGGCTGCGCGGCCTGCCGGGGATGGCGGGTAGGGATCAGCCGGCGGAGAGGTCTCCCCGGCATCCCTGCAGGAGGGCCAGCGCCGCCGCTGCGGCGGTCTCGGTGCGCAGGATGCGGGGGCCCAGGGTGACGCGATCGAGGCCCTGACGGGAGAGCGCGGCCACCTCCTGCCCCGTGAACCCCCCTTCGGGCCCTACCAGCAGGGCGAACGGCTCCGTGGCGGGATCGCAGGTGGCGAGGGGTATCGCGCCGGTGGGGTCGAGGATCGCGCCCCGCCGCGGCCGTCCGGCCTCCGCCAGCCACGCCTCCAGGGAGAGGGGCTCCAGCACCTCCGGAATCCGGTTGCGGCCGCACTGTTCGCAGGCGGCGATCGCCACGCCCTGCCAGTGGCGCCGCTTCTTCTCCAGTCGTTCGCCCGTGAGCTTCACCACCGAGCGGCGGGTGAAGAGGGGCCGGATGCGCCACACCCCCAGTTCGACCGCCTTCTGGATGGCATAGTCCATCCGCTCCCCCTTGGAGATGCCCTGGGCCAGTTCGATGCGCAGGGGGGACTCGCGCTCGATGATCCGGTGCTCCCCCACTTCCAGGCGTGCCCGGCGCTTCTCGCCGGCGACCAGCCGCGCCCGGTACTCGCCCCCCCGTCCGTCGAAGAGGATCACCTCCGCCCCCGGCCGGAGGCGCAGCACCGCGAGCAGGTGGCGGCTGACCACCTCCGTCAGCTCCACGGTGGCGCCGGTGGCGAGGGGTTGCGGGGTGTGGATGCGGGGTGGTGCGGCCATCGCCTCAGTCGCGGGTGGCCAGATCGATCCCTTCGGCGGCCACCTGCACCATCAGTTCGATCTCCTCGGGCGTGATCACGTAGGGGGGCATGAAGTAGACCACGTTGCCCAGCGGGCGCAGCAGGACGCCGCGCTCCAGGCCGTGGCGGTAGACCCGCAGGCCTCGCCGCTCCTGCCAGGGATAGGCCTCCCGCCCGTGGCGGGCCAGTTCGATGGCGAGGATCATGCCGGTCTGGCGCACCTCCGCCACGTGGGGGTGATCCTTCAGGGGGGTGGTCGCCTCGGCCATCCGGTGGGCCAGACCCCGGTTGCGCTCCAGCACCGGTTCGGTGGCGAAGAGCTCCAGGGTGGCCAGTGCCGCCCGGCAGGCCAGCGGGTTGCCGGTGTAGCTGTGGGAGTGGAGGAAGGCGGTGAGACGCTGGTAGTCGTCGTAGAAGGCGTCGTAGACCTCTTCACCGGTGAGCACCGCGGAGAGGGGCAGGTAGCCGCCGGTGAGCCCCTTGGAGAGGCAGAGAAAGTCGGGAGTGATGGCCGCCTGTTCGCAGGCGAAGAGGGTGCCGGTACGGCCGAAGCCGACCGCGATCTCGTCGGCGATCAGGTGGACGCGATGGCGGTCGCACGCCTCCCGCAGCCCCTTCAGGTAGGCCGGGTGGTACATGCGCATGTATCCGGCGCACTGTACCAGCGGCTCCACGATCACCGCGCACACCTCCCCGGCGTGGCGTTCCAGGGTCTCCTCGAGGGGCTCCAGGGCCGCCTCGCCGTGAGCCGCCCACTCTTCGGGGGGTACCCCGAAGCAGTCGGGAGAGGGGACTGTCAGGGTCTCCATCAGCAAGGGTCCGTAGGTGTCGCGGTAGAGTTCCACGTTGCCCACCGCCAGCGCCCCCAGGGTCTCGCCGTGGTAGCTGTTGGCGAGGGTGACGAAACGGGTGCGGCCGGTCTCGCCCCGGTTTCGCCAGTAGTGGAAACTCATCTTCAGCGCCACCTCCACCGCCGAGGAGCCGTTGTCGGCATAGAAGACTCGGGAGAGGCCCGGCGGGGCGATGGCGCAGAGCCGTTCCGCCAGCTCGATGGCCGGGGCGTGGCTGAAGCCGGCCAGCAGTACGTGCTCGAGCTGCTCGAGCTGCTCGTGCAGGGCGGCGTTGATGCGCGGATTGGCGTGGCCGAAGAGGTTGACCCACCAGGAGCTGATGGCGTCCAGGTAGCGCCGGCCCTCGAAGTCCTCCAGCCACGCCCCCTCGCCCCGGCGGATGGGGATCACCGGCAGGTTCTCGTGATCCTTCATCTGGGTGCAGGGGTGCCACAGGTGGGCCAGGTCCCGCCCCATCCACTGCCGGTTGTCCATGGCGGTCAGCTCCCGGCGAGTCCCAGGTTGTCCCAGATGGCGAGGGTCGGCCCGGCGCGGTTCATGGTGTAGAAGTGGAGGCCGGGAGCGCCCAGATCGAGAAGATCCTGACAGAGGCGGGTCACCACCTCGAGGCCGAAGGCGCGGATCGACTCCCGGTCGTCGCCGTAGCCCTCCAGGCGCTTGCGGATCCAGCGGGGGATCTCGGCGCCGCACATATCCGAGAAGCGGGCGAGCTGGGTGTAGTTGGTGATCGGCATGATGCCGGGGACGATGGGCAGGTCGAGCCCCAGCCGCTCGCAGTCCTCCACGAACCGTTCCCAGGCGTCCGGGTTGAAGAAGTACTGGGTGATGGCCGAGTCGGCCCCGGCGCGCACCTTGCGGGCGAAGTTCTCCAGGTCCTGCCAGGCGCTGGGGGCCTGGGGGTGGAACTCGGGGTAGGCGGCCACCTCGATGTGGAAGTGGTCGCCGGTGGTCTCGCGGATGAAGGCCACCAGCTCGTTGGCGTGACGGAACTCGCCCGCCTCGTGCATGCCGGAGGGCATGTCGCCACGCAGGGCGACGATCCGCTTCACCCCCATGCCCCGGTAACGCTCCAGCAGCGCGGCGACGTTGTCGCGGGTGGAGCCGATGCAGGAGAGGTGGGGAGCGGCGTCGAAGCCCGCCTCCAGGATCGCCCCCACCGCCTCGGCGGTCCCCTCCTGGGTCGAGCCGCCGGCGCCGAAGGTGACCGAGAAGAAGGCGGGGTCGCAGGGGGCGATTGCCTCCAGGGTGGCACGCAGGCGCACCCACCCCTCGTCGTTCTTGGGGGGGAAGAATTCGAAGCTGAACTGCCTCGGATACTGTTTCTGGGATTGCATGGCCGGATCCTCCCTCGGGAGAGGGGCGCGTCCCGGCCGGGACGCGCCCTCCCGTTTCCGGTCAGTAGCGGTAGTGGTCCGGCTTGTAGGGGCCTTCCACAGGCACGCCGATGTAGTCGGCCTGTTCCTGGCTCAGCCGGGTGAGGTGGGCACCGATCTTGGCCAGATGCAGCCGCGCCACCTTCTCGTCCAGGTGCTTGGGCAGGACGTAGACCTTGCGCTCGTAGTTCTGCGGATGGTTGAAGAGCTCCATCTGGGCGATCACCTGGTTGGTGAAGGAGGCGGACATGACGAAGCTGGGGTGGCCGGTGGCGCAGCCCAGGTTCACCAGCCGCCCCTTGGCCAGGACGATGATCTTCTTGCCGTCGGGGAAGATGACATGATCCACCTGCGGCTTGATCTCCTCCCAGGTGTGCTCCTCCAGGGAGGCGATGTCGATCTCGGAATCGAAGTGACCGATGTTGCAGACGATCGCCTCGTCCTTCATGGCCGCCATGTGGTCGTGGGTGATCACGTCCTTGTTGCCGGTGGCGGTGACGAAGATGTCGCCCAGGGGCGCCGCCTCCTCCATGGTCACCACCCGGTACCCCTCCATCGCCGCCTGCAGGGCGCAGATGGGGTCGATCTCGGTGACCAGCACCGTGGCGCCCATGCCGCGGAAGGCCTGGGCGCACCCCTTGCCCACGTCGCCATAGCCGGCGACCACGCAGATCTTGCCGGCGATCATCACGTCGGTGGCCCGCTTGATGCCGTCGATCAGCGACTCCCGGCAGCCGTAGAGGTTGTCGAACTTGGACTTGGTCACCGAGTCGTTGACGTTCATGGCCGGGAACAGCAGCTCCCCCGCCTCCTGCATCTGGTAGAGGCGGTGCACGCCGGTGGTGGTCTCCTCGGTGACGCCGCGGACCCCCTCGGCGATGCGGGTCCACTTGTCCGGTGACTCGGCCAGGCTGCGCTTGAGGGTGTCGATGATGACGTGCCACTCCTCGGGGTCGCCGGGGCCGGCGTCGGGCACCTGGCCGGCCAGCTCGTACTCGCGCCCCTTGTGCACCAGCAGGGTGGCGTCGCCGCCGTCGTCGAGGATCATGTTGGGACCCTCGCCGTCGGGCCAGGTGAGGGCCTGGACGGTGCACCACCAGTACTCCTCGAGGGTCTCGCCTTTCCAGGCGAAGACCGGGATGCCGCGGGCGGCGATGGCGGCGGCGGCGTGGTCCTGGGTGGAGTAGATGTTGCAGGAGGCCCAGCGCACCTCGGCCCCCAGCTCCACCAGGGTCTCGATGAGCACGGCAGTCTGGATGGTCATGTGCAGGCTGCCGGTGATGCGGGCGCCGGCCAGAGGCTTCCCGGCGCCGAACTCCTCGCGCAGGGCCATCAGACCGGGCATCTCGCCCTCGGCGATGGCGATCTCCTTGCGGCCCCAGTCGGCCAGGCCCAGGTCGGCCACCTTGTAGTCGGAAAATCCGGAGTCGGAAACAGCGTTCACGTCATTCTCCTTTCGTTAAAAAGTTGAATGAGCGCCGTTGAACAGGATGGACCGGTACACTGCCTGAGCCTGACGGGGTCTCCCGCTGCAGCGCCCCTCAGGCAGCCCGGTGTGTCGGTGTGGAGGATCGGTCTCGGTTCGGTTCCTTCCCCGTATGGTCGGGCGGGATCTTCGTCGTGCCGGGTCAGAGGCCGGCGGCCTCGCGCAGCGCCTCGGCGCGGTCGGTGCGCTCCCAGGTGAACTCCTCGTCCTCGCGGCCGAAGTGGCCGTAGGCGGCGGTGCGGCGGTAGATGGGCCGGATCAGGTCGAGCATCTGGCGGATTCCCCAGGGGCGCAGGTCGAAGTGCTCGCGCACCAGTTCGGAGATCTTCTGCTCGGAGATCCTGGCGGTGCCGAAGGTCTCGACGCTGATGGAGGTGGGCTCGGCCACGCCGATGGCGTAGGAGACCTGGATCTCGCAGCGGTCGGCGAGTCCGGCGGCGACGATGTTCTTGGCCACGTAGCGGGCGGCGTAGGCGGCCGAGCGGTCCACCTTGGAGGGGTCCTTGCCGGAGAAGGCGCCGCCGCCGTGGCGGGCCATGCCTCCGTAGGTGTCGACGATAATCTTGCGGCCGGTGAGGCCGCAGTCGCCCACCGGGCCGCCGATCACGAACCGGCCGGTGGGGTTGATGTGGTAGCGGGTTCCCTTGTGCAGCCACTTTTCGGGCAGCACCGGCTTGATGATGTTCTCCATCACCGCCTCGTGGAGGTGCCTCTGGTCGATGTCGGGGTCGTGCTGGGTGGAGAGAACCACGGCGTCGATGCCGACGATCTCGCCCTCCTCGTAGCGGAAGGTGACCTGGCTCTTGGCATCGGGGCGCAGCCAGGGCAGCACCTTCTCCTTGCGCATCTCCGACTGGCGCTGGACCAGGCGGTGGGCGAAGGTGATGGGAGCGGGCATCAGCACCTCGGTCTCGTTGGTGGCGTAGCCGAACATGAGCCCCTGGTCGCCGGCGCCCTGCTCCTCGGGGCTCTCCCGGTCGACACCCAGGGCGATGTCGGCGGCCTGCTTGCCGATCAGGGACATGACGGCGCAGGTGGAGCCGTCGAAGCCGACGTCGGAGCTGGTGTAGCCGATGTCGCAGACCACCTGGCGGACCAGCTCGTCGAGATCGACCCAGGCTTTGGTGGTGATCTCGCCGGCGACGATCACCGCACCGGTCTTGATCATGGTCTCGCAGGCGACCCGGGCTTGCTCGGGGTCGGGATCCTGGGTGAGGATGGCGTCGAGGATGGCGTCGGAGATCTGGTCCGCCACCTTGTCGGGATGCCCCTCGGAGACCGACTCCGAGGTGAAGAGGTACGACTTGCTCATGTCCTGGTTTCCTTTGTCCGTTTGTCCGTCCGCTACAGCCGGCCCGTGGCAGGGGATCTCCCGGTGCTCCTCTGGGGCGGGAGGGGGCGGGGCCGCTGCCGGGAATCGGCCGATTCTACCCCACCGGCCGGGCGCCGGCCAACCGCAACCGCCCTCCGCACCGTGACGGAAGGGCGGCCACGAGAGAGTATCGGCTGCAGGGGGGGCGTCTTGAGCGGGGGTGCGGAGAGAGGGTCAGTAACCGAAGACCCCTTGCAACAGTTTCGCGTAGCCCTTGTAGGTCTCCGGCGAGGCCGGCTCGAACCCGTCGAGGCGGATCGCCTGGAGCATGGCGCGACCCGCCGCGGTGCGGTCCGCCTCGAGCAGTGCCTTGCGGATCTTCTGCCGAACCTCGGGCGGTACCTTCGGTGAGGCGGAGAGTGCCATGTGGGGGACCTGATCGGTGGTCTGCACCGTATAGAGGAAGGGGAAGGAGCGCACCATGGGGGTGGGGATCATGGCGGCGGCCACCTCGCCGTTCTTCACCTTCAGGGCCGCCTCCCGGGAGTTGTCCACCAGGATGATCACCGGCTGCCGCAGGGGGTTGGGAAACATCTGGGAGAGCCGCATGGCATCGAGGCTGGGGGAGGAGAGCAGGGCCACCGTCTTGCCGATCAGCTCCTTGGGCTCGAGAATGGGGTTCTCCTCGTGGGTGACGAGGGAGAAGCTCACCACGTCCTTCAGTTTCACCAGCGGCACGTAGTCCATGCGCTGGATCCGGTAGTCGGTGAAGTGGGCGGCATCGAGGATCAGGTCGTACTCCTCGCCCTTCTTCATGGTCTCCCAGTAGGCGACGAAATTGATGGTGGTGACCAGGCGGATCTCTTCGCCGGTGGCCTTGGTGAGGTAGTCGGTGAGGGGCTGGAAGGCCCGCCGGGTGTCCTCGGGGGACTGGATCGGCTGAACCACCAGGTTCCAGGTGGCGGCGTGGGCGAACCCCGTGACCAGGGTCAGGGAGAGGAGTAGCAACCTGCAGATGTTTGGCTTGGAGTGCATCGGCCTGCTTCTTTTATAATTGTCCAAGTGTGATCGCCCCGCGCTGGCGTACGGGGAGCGCCTGACCTTTGGTAGTGGGACGAAGTTTAGTTCCCCCCCTTGACCCTTGGCAAGGTGGGGATATCCATGACCGCGCAAGCCACGGGGGAACGCCGGATGGCCTTCCTCCCCCTATTCGGCATCCTGTGTGGAAATCTTTATGCCCGGCGGCCCGCAGAGAGGGGCCGGCCGGGCAACTGTGGAGGAACCAACATGGTGAGTCTCGAGACACCGGTCTGCGACTTCGGCCGCCCCGCGGTCGACTTTTCCCTGCCCGACTACGACGGGCGTATCTGGACCCTGGAGGCGTGTCGCGGCCCCAACGGGCTGCTGGTGATGTTCATCTGTAACCACTGCCCCTATGTCAAGGCGGTGCGCGAGCGGATCGTGCGCGATGCCCGCGAGCTGCTGGAGTACGGCATCCGCTGCGTCGCCATCAACCCCAACGACGCCAGCCAGTACCCGGAGGACTCGGTGGAGAACATGAGGCGGGTGGCGCAGGAGTTCGACTTCCCGTTTCCCTATCTGGTGGACGAGACCCAGGAGGTGGCGCGGG
>JALTLT010000254.1 GCA_027001815.1 Gammaproteobacteria bacterium
TCTCCCGAGCCATCAGCTCCCCGGGGCGGGGTCCCCGCCCCGGGGAGCTGATGGCTCGGGAGATCGGCATCATGGGACCGGTCGCCAGCCCTCTCGGACCGGAGCGACTCTTGCAGAAGAGGAAGAGGCCGCCGGAGGAGAGCACGCTGCTCCGCGGGCGCCCGGGGCCGAACCCGCCGGAGGCGATCGACGGTGCATGAGATCTCCCTCTGCGAAGGGATCCTGCAGATCCTGGAGGAGCAGGGGCGCGAGCACGGCTTCACTCGCGTCCGGGCCATCTGGCTGGAGATCGGCACCCTGGCGGCGGTGGAGATCGAGGCCCTGCGTTTCGGCTTCGAGGTGGTCTGCCGGGACACCCTCGCGGCCGGCGCGGCGCTGCACATCGAGGAGGTTCCGGGGCAGGCACGGTGTCTCGCCTGTGCCGGCGAGTTCTCCCTGTCCCACCGCCACGCCCCCTGCCCCCGCTGCGGCGGTTACCGGCTGGAGGTGACCGGCGGAGACGAGATGCGCATCAAGGAACTGGAGGTGGAATAGCATGTGTACGGTATGCGGCTGCGGTGAGGGCGAGACACGGCTGGAAGGCGAAGGGAAAGGGCACGATCACGAGCATGCTCACTCCCATGGAGAGGGCGCTCACCACCGGCACGATACCCACCACTACGGGAGAGGCCCTGCACACGCCCATGCACCGGGCGTGTCGCAGACGCGGATGGTACGGATCGAACAGGATATCCTGGCCAGGAACGACGCCTACGCCCGCGCCAACCGCTCCCGATTGGCCCGCGCCGGCATCCTGGCACTCAATCTCGTCTCCAGCCCCGGTTCCGGCAAGACCACCCTCCTCACCCGAACCCTTCGTGATCTGCAAGGGGAGATGCCCCTGGCGGTCATCGAGGGGGACCAGGAGACGGTCAACGATGCCGAGCAGATCCGCGCCACCGGGGTGCAGGCACTGCAGATCAACACCGGCAAGGGGTGCCATCTGGACGCCCACATGGTGGGTCACGCCCTCGACGAGCTGAGGCCCAAGGCGCAATCGATCCTGTTCATCGAGAATGTGGGCAATCTGGTCTGTCCCGCCGCCTTCGACCTGGGCGAGGCGCAAAAGGTGCTCATTCTCTCGGTCACCGAGGGCGAGGACAAGCCCCTCAAGTACCCCCACATGTTCCATGCGGCCGACCTGCTCCTGCTCAACAAGATCGACCTGCTGCCGCATCTCGATTTCGACGTGGCGCGCTGTGAAGAGTATGCACGGCGCATCAACCCCGAGATCCCGATCCTCCCGCTCTCCGCCCGTACCGGCGAAGGGATGGAGAGCTGGTATCGCTGGTTGCGCCTGGCCCGTGAGTCGCGGCTGCTCGGCCGGACACCCCTCGCCGGCGAAACCGCCTGAGCCATGAAGAGCTTTCCGAACCTCGTTCGGGCGACCGGTGACCGGGGCAGGGAGCGCCGGCGACCGCCTTCCGTGCGAAGGGGGCGGTAAGATGCCCACCCTCCGTCACTCCGTCACCCAGGCGCTGGAGATACGCGTCTCCGGCACCGTCCAGGGGGTGGGCTTCCGCCCCGCCGTCTGGCGTCTGGCGCACCGCTACGGCATCCGCGGTGAGGTACACAACGACACCGGAGGCGTGAACATCCTTGCCTGGGGTGATGCCTCCGCCCTGCAGCTCTTCATCGACGCGATCGGCAGGGAATCCCCGCCACTGGCACGGATCGTCGCCCTCGAGACCCGCCCCCTGGACGGGGCCGGCAGCCCGACGGGATTCCACATCGGGGCCAGCAAGGCGGGCCCCGCCGCCACCCACGTGCTTCCGGACGTGGCCACCTGCCCGGAGTGTCTCGCCGAGGTGCTGGATCCGGCCGACCGACGCGCCGGCTATCCCTTCACCAACTGCACCCGCTGCGGGCCCCGTTTCTCCATCGTCCGCGCCCTCCCCTACGACCGCTCCAATACCAGCATGGCGCCCTTCGCCCTTTGTCCTCGCTGCCGACAGGAGTACGAAGATCCATCGGACCGCCGTTTCCACGCCCAGCCCACCGCCTGCCCCGAGTGCGGCCCCCGGCTGTGGCTGGAAGGGGCCGATGGAGAGACGGAGACCTCCGCTCCCCTGGCCTCGGCGGTGGCGCTGCTGCGCCGGGGCAAGATCCTTGCAGTCAAGGGGATCGGTGGCTTCCACCTGGTGGTGGACGCCACCGACCAGGCGGTCGTGAAGCGCCTGCGCCACCGCAAACGACGCCCCACCAAGCCCCTGGCGCTGATGGCCCGCGACCTGGAGGTGATCCGCCGCTACCGGCGCCTCTCGCCAGCAGAAGAGGAGGCGCTGCTCGACCCCGCCGCTCCCGTCGTACTCCTGGAGAAGCCGGCCGCCGAGCGGCTCCCCGAGGCGATCACCCCCGGCCCCGGTGCCACCGGCAACACCACCCCGCTCGCGTTCATGCTCCCCATGTCGCCGCTCCACCACCTGTTGCTGGCCCCCTTCGACACGCCACTGGTCTTCACCTCCGGCAACCTCTCGGGGCACCCGCAATGCACGGACAGCCGGCAGGCTCGCCGGCAGCTCGGTGGTATCGCCGACGCCTTCCTGCTCCACGACCGGGAGATCGTCAACCGTCTGGACGATTCCGTGGTGCGCCTCATCGGTGACCGGGCACGGCCCCTGCGCCGCGGACGCGGTCACGCACCCGCCCCCATCCTCCTGCCGGGAGGGTTCGAGGAAGCAGCGGCGGTGACCGCCCTGGGTGGCGAGCAAAAGAACACCTTCTGCCTCCTGTGCGGGCGGGAGGCGATCCTCTCCCAGCACGTGGGAGACCTCGAACAGCCCTCCACCCTGGAACAGTGGCGGGCGTCTCTCGGGCGTTACGCCGACCTCTACCGCCACCGGCCGGAACGACTGGCGGTGGACTCCCATCCCGACTACCACGCCAGCCGCCACGGCGAGGCGTGGGCGGAGAGGGAGCGGATTCCCCTCGAACGGGTTCAGCACCACCACGCCCATCTGGCCTCCTGCCTGGCGGAGAACGGTCACCCCCTGGCGGGAGAGGCGGTGCTCGGCCTGATCCTCGACGGCCTGGGTCACGGCGACGACGGCACCCTCTGGGGTGGCGAGCTGCTGCTGGGCGATTATGGCGGCTATCGGCGTCTCGCCAGGCTGAGCCCCGCTCCCCTCCCCGGCGGTACGGTGGCGATGCGGGAACCGTGGCGCAATCTGGCGGCGCGGCTGCTCCTCCACCCCTCCGGCGAGGCACTGCTCCACCGATACCATCGGGTCGCGCCGATTGCCACACTGCAACGACGCCCTCTGACAACCCTCCGCCGGATGATCGAGAGGGGCTTCAACTCTCCGCTCGCCTCCTCCACCGGACGACTCTTCGACGCCGTCGCCGCACTTCTCGGCGTGGCGCCCGACCGTCTCACCTTCGAGGGCGAGGCGGCCACGAACCTGGAGCGGCTGGCGTGGCAGGCCTCGCATGCCCACCCCCTTCGATTCGCCCGAAACCGTGCCAGTGACGACCTGTGGGAACTCGACCCCACCCCCCTCTGGCCCGCCCTGCTGGAGGCCCTCGCCGACGGCGTGGAGCCTGCCGCCCTGGCGGCCGGCTTCCACCTGGCACTGGCCGATGGGTGGATCGCACTCTGCAGTCGTCTCGCCCGCGAGGCGGGGGTGAAACAGGTCGCCCTCTCCGGAGGGGTCTTCCAGAATCGTCTGCTCCACGAGCGCATCGAGGCCGGCCTGCGCGAGGCCGGCCTCGAACCCCTCTCCCACCACCGGGTTCCCGCCGGTGACGGCGGCCTGGCCCTTGGCCAGGCCTGTGTCGCCGCGGCCCGGCCCCTGCTCGAGTCACGGAGGTAGTCCCATGTGCCTGGGTATACCCGGCCGGATCGTCGCGATCACAGACCGCGACCGGTTACTCGCCACGGTGGATGTATCCGGCATCCGCAGAGAGGTGAACATCGCCTGTATCGTCGACGAGGCGCGCCCTCCCGAGTCGTGTATCGGCGACTGGGTGCTGGTCCACGTGGGTTTCGCCATGAGCCGCCTCGACGAGACGGAGGCGCGCAAGACCCTCGATCTCCTCTCCACCCTCGG
>JALTLT010000255.1 GCA_027001815.1 Gammaproteobacteria bacterium
TCTCCCGGCGGAGGAGAGGGAGGGCTGTCGGTTCCTGCCGCCGGGAGAGGAGGCGGAAGCCCCTCTGCAGGGGCCGCCCCCGTCCGTGCAGGGGGCGGCCGCCTCAGGGGAGCTGTCTGGGAACGATCGCCCAGGTGGGATCCGTGTCGTAGTCGGGTTTGACGCTGCGCGACTCGAATTGCAGCCAGGCTTCGATCGCTCCCGTCGTGCCCGCGTCGACCGCGACCGCCAGCGCGGGTTGCATGTTGGAAGGATAGCCGATGGAAGATTCGGAATAGCCCACCATCTCTCCCAACTGCAATCCCAGTGCGTCTGCCATGGCCTGTCCCCCACACTCCATGGAGAGATACTGGGCATCTATGCTCGCTGCGTAGACGGACGCGAAATCGGGGTAGATGGAACCGCCATCCACGTCCCGCACATTGAGATAGTATTCGGACCCGAAGATCCAGCAGAAACCGGGATCGATCATTCGCCCGGTCGAGAAGCCGGCTTTCCATACCAGCAGCGTGTTGGCGTCGGTGAAGCCGAGCTGGCGGAGGTGACCGATGGTCCAGGTGAAGAAATCGTCCTGCCACGGAGCGATGCCGCGCCCGGAGTTGTAGCTGAATGCGTAGCCGTTGGTCAATATGCCGAGATTGTTGTGGCGTGGCGCACTGGGGGCCACGTACTCGTCGATGTACCAGTAGAGGTTGTAGCCGACGCGGTCGAGGAAATACTGCTTCATGGGATGGTCGTCGGGAGCGATATAGGCCGCCTCTCCGATGGTCCGCAGTGCCCAGGCCTGGCCCCGGGTCTGGGCCCAGTGGAGCAGTCCCTGCTCGAACTGGCGATATCCGGGATTGGCGCGAAGCATGTTGAAATTGGCCCAGAACAGGAGTTCCTCGAGGTAGTAGTGGTCCCCGGTCACCAGGTAGGGCAGATAGACGAGGTCGGGCTGGTGGGCGTCGTCGGCTGTGTAGGGCGTAGAGCAGTCGGCCCCGCAATCCGGAAACGCCTCGTATTCGCCCTTGACGGGATTATAGGTATCGGAATGCCTCCCGAGGAGCGTCATGTAAGGGTAATCGATGAGGGAGACAGGCAGATCGGTGTTCTTGTCCCGGTAATGGATCGGCCAGGAGCCGGCCAGGTCCGCGGTGCCAAAGGCGGCGATGCGGGCACGCGGGTCCTGACTGAGCAACCAGCGCACCAGCCACCGAGGCTGCGGACCGATATCGGCGCGGCCGCCGGTCTTCGGCATGTAGGAATCTGCAAGCCCGATCCCCATGGGTTCCGTCTGGTCGGGGTTGGCATTGCGGAGGTCGTTCCAGGAGGTCTCCATCGAGGCCAGGGCCGATTCCGGAATGCTCAGGCTGCGGTCGTAGTTGGCCACCGCCCCGGAATCCATGAGATAGTCGGCATCATGTTTCAGATGGACGCCGGGGTCGCTGGAACACCAGAAGACCTTGCGCCAGCGGGCATGGTGATAGTGAGTGAGGCCGGTACGTCCGTACACGCTGTTTCCGCAGACATTGATATCGAGGTCATAGGTGATGTTGGAGGGAGAGGGCTCGTAGGCCCAATTGTTTTCCAGAACGACAGAGACCCTGATGAACTCGGTCGGCCGGTAAGTCCTTACGGCGAAGCGCGCCTGGAGGTGGGGGTGCGCATTGCCCGACGGGTCGCGCAGGGGAACGTCGACCAGCCACTCCGTCATGAGGGGACCGCTGAGCCACTGTTCCTCCGGCTGGCTCTCCAGTTCTGCGGCTGCATCGGCGGTCCAGGTGACGCCGTCGATGGTCGCGGACACCGTGGTGGAGAAGCCGCTGTTGAGCAGCTCCGACAGGGTGACCGAATCGGTCGGGGGGGTGCCGGAACTGGCGGCGATCTCCAGGGTGCTGCTCTGGCCTGCGGTGACGGGTACGAGAGCGGTGAGAACCGCATGGCGTATCGATCCGTCGTCGTGATAGGCCCGGATGTCGGCCTGTGTGGAATAGGCGGTGTCTCCCCCCACGGTCTGCAGGGTGAGGATTTCGTCTGCCAGTACGTCCCCCGGGGCGAATACCTGACCGAAGGTGATAGGCACCGTCCCGGTGGTGGCGGGATCCAGGGTGACGGTGGTGATCACCCGTCCCCCCTGGGGCGGAGGGGGAGGCGTGGTGGCGGTGATGGAGACGTCGTCGTGGAGGCTCTGGGTCTGCCCGTCGTCCACCACCAGCCTCACGGTGTAGCTTCCGTCGAGATCGGCGACGAAACTGGGGGAGGCGCTGGTGGCCTGGTCCAGGGTGGCCTGGCTGCCGGGCGGGGCCTGGACGAGGCTCCACTGCCAGGAGAGGGTGTCTCCGTCCGGATCGTAGCTTCCGGTCCCGTCGAGGTACACGGTGTCTCCGGTGATCACCGACTGGTCGGGACCGGCGTCGGCGACCGGTGCCGTGTTGCCGCCGACGGGATCGGTGGCGGTGACCACCACCGTGTCCGCCGTGGAGGAGAGGGCGCCATCGTGGACCACCAGCGTCGCCACGTAGTCACCGGCCACGTCGGCCACGAAGGTGGGGCTGACCGTGTCCGCGGCACTCAGCGTGGCGCTGCTGCCGGCGGGCTGCGAGTCGAGGGTCCACTCCCAGGTGAGGCTGTCCCCGTCGGGGTCGTAGCTGCCACTGCCATCGAGGGTGACCGTGTCACCGGTGGAGACGGACTGGTCGGCGCCGGCGTCGGCCACCGGAGCGCTGTTGGCGGGGGCCGAGTCGTTTGCGGTCAGCGTCATGATGTCCATGGCAGAGGTGTTGCTGCCGTCGTCGACGGTGAGGCCGATCACGTAGTCGCCCGACACATCGGGGGTGATGGTGGGGGAAGCTGTATCGGCCGCGTCGAGCGCCGCGACGCTCCCGGCGGGTGCGCCGACGATGGACCAGGCATAGGAGAGCGGGTCGCCGTCGGGGTCGTAGCCGGAGCCCTGCAGGGTCACCGTCTCTCCCGTGGTCGCGGTGAGATCGGGGCCGGCATCGGCGACCGGCGTCTCGTTGTCGCGGGTGGCGGTGAGAGTGACCGTGTCCTGCTCCGAAGAGAGTTGGCCATCGCTCACCGTGAGACCGACTTCGTAGATTCCCGCCACGTCGGGAATCATCCAGGGAACGAGCGTATCGGTGTCGTTCAGGGCGGCCGAGCTGCCTTCGGGGCTCCGAACGATGGCCCAGCTATAGGTGAGGGGGTCGCCGTCCACGTCGGAAGCGCCTCCCTGGAAAGTGACGGTCTCCCCCACCAGGGCGGCCCGGTCGGGGCCGGCATCGGCGGTCGGTGCCTGATTGATGGCCGTGTCGTCGCTTTCGGAGGGGGTCGAGCCGCAGCCTGTGGTCGCAAGCAGCCAGAATATCAGGAGGAACACCGCCGTGAAGCTGCGGCGGGACAAGGGAAAACGTGGTGAAGAGCTGCTCGGGTACATGGATATCTGCTCGATGGACTTGACTGTTGGCGGGGATCGGTGCCCGCTGCAAGTATGATCGCCCAACCCCCCGGGGATCATCGTGACGCGGGTCTCATTCCGGTGGTTCGGCCGCCTGCCGGATGCGCGGTACTGCCTCGAGCCCGGCATGACCTTCCCGCGGCTCGATGATATCACCCACGCCATGAGCGACAATGAGGTCCCCGGACGCCGGTCGATGGTGATTGTTCACCCCTCGGCAGGTTGACCTCGACCTGGGCGTGTATGAGAATCCCGGGGTTCTCGGTGATTGGCGCTACCACGGGTTCGTTGTCCGAAAACCATTTGTCAATAAAGGCGGGTTTCCGATGTCAGAGCATCTCGAGGAGTTGAAGTCCATTCTGGGTACCGCCCTCCAGATCGGCGAGCGGGTGGAGGGGTTCGATGAGAACACCGCGCTGCTGGGCAGCATTCCGGAGCTGGACTCCATGGCGGTGGTGACGGTGATTACCTCCATCGAAGAGCACTATGGCATCGTGGTCGAGGACGACGAGATCAGCGCCGAAGTCTTCGAGACGCTGGGCAGCCTGGCGCGTTTCGTCGAACAGAAAATGTGAGGCCAGCCCCCCTTGGCCGATCCCCTCTCCCGTCCCCACCCCTTCTTCCTTCCGGTCGGCGACAGGCGGCTCTTCCTCCTCTGGCGGCGGCCTTCCGAACTGCGCGGCTCGGTGATCCTGGCCCCTCCCTTCGCCGAGGAACTCAACAAGTCCCGTCGCATGTTCACCCTGCTGGCGGATGCCCTGGCCGCCCGGGGCGTGGGGCTGCTGGTGCCGGACCTGACGGGTACCGGTGACAGCAGCGGCGACTTCGCGGAGGCGCGCTGGGAGGCGTGGATCGATGACATGGCCGGCGCCATCCGCTGGCTCGGCGGGCTGGAGGTCCCCCTGCTCGGAGCGGTGGGGCTGCGTGCGGGAGCGCTGCTGCTGGGCGCCGTTTCGAAGCGGCTCCCCGTTTCCATTCCCCGCGCCGTTCTCTGGCAGCCGGTCCTCCGGGGGGACAACATGCTCACCCGGTTTCTCCGTCTGCGAGTGGCGGCAGGGGCCATGAGTGGCGGGGGAGGGGAGACCACCGCCGATCTGCGCAGAAGGCTCGGGGAGGGGGAATCCGTCGAGGTGGCGGGCTACGAACTCCACCCCCATCTGGTCTCCGCCCTGGATGCCGCCCGGCTGGAACCGCCCGGGGGAGAGCCCTCTCCGCCCGTCTGGTGGTTCGAGGTGGCGGCGGACCCGGCGCGGGGGCCGGGCCCCGCCAGCCGGAAGGTGGTGGAGGCGTGGCGTGAGCGGGGAGTGGAGGTGGAGGCGGCGGCCGTGGCCGGTGAACCCTTCTGGACCACCCAGGAGATCGCCGAGGCGCCCGAACTGGTTTCACGGACTGCGGAGGTCCTCTGCGCGGGGCTCGAGCCGTGACCGTTGCGGAAGAGGCCCTCGTCATCGACTGCCTCGGCGAGCCGATGGTGGGGGTGATCCACCGGCCGGAGGGCGAGGCGACGCGGGGCGTCCTGGTGGTGGTGGGCGGGCCCCAGTACCGGGTGGGCAGCCATCGCCAGTTTCTGCTGCTGGCCCGCCACCTGGCCGCCGATGGCATACCGGTGATGCGTTTCGACTACCGGGGGATGGGCGACAGCCCCGGCGCCTCGCGCACCTTCGAGTCGGTGGGAGAGGACCTGCGTCATGCCATCGACCGCTTCGTGGAGGCGTGTCCGGGGGTGCGGGAGGTGGTCGTCTGGGGGCTCTGCGACGCCGCCTCGGCGGCCCTCTTCTACGCCGCAGACGATCCCCGGGTGGCGGGCCTGGTGCTGCTCAACCCCTGGGTGCGCACCGAGCAGGGGCGCGCACGCGCCTATCTTCTGCACTACTACACGGAGCGCCTCTTCAGTCGCGACCTCTGGAAGAAGCTTCTCTCGGGCCGGTTCGATTTCCGCGCCTCTCTGCGCTCCTTCGCCGATCTGATCTCCAAGGCACTCGGCGGGAGTGGAGGGGTATCGCCCCGGAAGGTGACCGACGGCGGGGGCGCGGCAGAGGGTCCGGCGCCGGGCGACCCGACGCCACCGGAGCCCGGGCCGCTGCCGGAGCGCGTGCTGGCGGGGCTGAAGCGCTTTTCCGGGCCGATCCTCCTGGTCCTCAGCGGGGACGATCTGACCGCCGAGGAGTTCCGTTCGGTGGCTCGCTCCTCGCGCGCCTGGAAGCGGGCGACCCGGCGGCGTGGGGTCGAGTGGCGGGAGCTGGCGGAGGCGAACCACACCTTCTCCCGCCGCGAATGGCGGGACCAGGTGGCGCGCTGGACCAGTGAGTGGCTGAAGAGCTGGTAGGCCCGCCGCTCTCCCCTCAGACCACCATCTCCACCGGCCTCGGATGGCTCAGGAAGGCGGTGGGGCTGGCGGTGAGGCCATAGGCGCCCGACTGGAAGATGGCGATCAGGTCCCCCGGCCGTGCCGGTGGCAGCTCCGCCCGGTCGGCGAGCAGGTCGAGTGGCGTGCAGAGGGGGCCGACCACACTGGCGCTCTCCCGTTCCTCCTCCTCCATGCGATTGGCGACCGCCACCGGGTAGTTCTTGCGGATCACCTGGCCGAAATTGCCCGATGCGGCGAGATGGTGGTGGAGGCCGCCATCGGTGACCAGGAAGACCTGCCCCCGCGAGACCTTTCGGTCGACCACCCGGCAGACGTAGAGGCCCGCCTCGCCGACGATGTAGCGTCCCAGCTCCAGGATCACCTCGGCCCCGCCGAGGGCATCGCCGTGGAGGTCCAGCAGCTCCGCCAGATTCTCGCCGATGGGTGCCAGTGGCAGGCGGCTCTCGCCCGGGAAGTAGGGGATGCCGAACCCCCCTCCGATGTTCAGCTTGACGATCGACTCCCCGCTCTCCTCATGCAGCCGGCGGGCCAGCTCGAAACTCTTCTGCTGCGCCTCGACGATCGCCTCCGGGCGCAGGTTCTGGGAGCCGCTGAAGATGTGCAGCCCCCGGTAGTCGAGATCCAGCTCCACCGCCCGGCGGATCAGGGCCGGCACCTTCTCGGCGTCCACGCCGAACGGCTTGGGTCCACCCCCCATCTTCATGCCCGAGGACTTCAGTTCGAAATCGGGGTTGACCCGCACCGCCACGCGGGGACGATACCCCTCTCTGCCGGCCAGTTCCGCGAGCCGCTCCAGCTCCGCCGGCGACTCCACGTTGACGATCACCCCGGCGGCGCTGGCGGCGAGCAGCTCCCGGTCGCTCTTTCCGGGGCCGGCGATGCTGATCTCCGAAGGGGGCATGCCGGTGTCCAGTGCCACCAGCATCTCGCCATGGGAGGCGAGATCGAAACCGTCCACCACGCCGGCGAGGAACTGGACCACGGCGGGCATGGGGTTGGCCTTGATGGCGTAGTGGAGGGAGATCGCATCCGGCAGCGCCTCCCGCAGGGCCTCCACCTGTCGTCGCATCACCGCGCGATCGTAGACGTAGAAAGGGGTGGCGCCGGCGCGGTCGGCCAGTCGCGGCAGCGGGATGCCGCCGGGCGCGAGGGACCCGTCGACGACCGGAAACTGCTCCATGGGGGCGTGGATCGGTCTGGGGCGCTCCTTCAAGGTGAACTCTCCTCGCTGAACAGGTCCTGGTACCGCAGGGCGAGCTGCTTGCGGTCGATCTTGCCGTTGGGATTGCGTGGGAGGGTGGGCTCGGTGATCACCCGGAGGGGGACCATGAAGGCGGGAAGCCGCTCCCTGCAGTGATTCTGCAGTGCCTCCTCGTCCACCCGCTCTGCCCCCTCCGCGGGGGTCGCCACCACCACGATCGCCTGGCCGAGCTGGGAGTGGGGGAGACCGATCGCCGCCGCCTCGCCCACCAGGCCGGAGGCGTAGCACACCTCCTCCACCTCGGTGGGGCTCACCCGGTAACCGGAGGTCTTGATCATGTCGTCCTTGCGGCCGATGAAATAGAGGAAACCCTCCTCGTCCATGCGGACCGTGTCGCCGGACCAGACCGCGGTCTCCTCCAGCGGAATGCCACCGGGGCGTCCCGGTGCCGGGCGGAAACGCTCCCGGGTCCGTTCCGGATCGTTCCAGTAACCGAGCGCCACCAGGGCGCCCCGGTGGACCAGCTCGCCCGGCTCGCCGGGGGCGCACGGGGAGCCGTCCTCGCGCACCACCATGATCTCGGCATTGGGAATCGCCCTGCCCATGGAGTCGGGACGCCGGTCCAGCTCCTCCGGTGGCAGATAGGTGGAGCGGAACGCCTCGGTGAGACCGTACATGAGATAGACACGGGTCGATGGCAGGGCCTGGCGCAGGGCCTTCAGCACCTCGCCGGGCATGGCGCCCCCCGAGTTGGTGATGTAGCGAAGGGAGGTGACGGCCCCCTCCGGCCACGGCAGGCGGGCGAGCTGCACCCAGAGGGGTGGGACAGCGGCCAGACCGGTGATCTGGTGGCGTTCCACCGCCCGGATCACGTCGCGGGGCAGGAGGTAATCCATCAGCACCACGCTGGCACCCACCGTGAAGGCAGTGGTGAGCTGGCTGAAACCGTAATCGAAGCTGAAGGGCAGCACCGCCAGCAGCCGGTCCTCGCGCCGGTTCTCCAGATACTGGGCGACACTCTGGGCGCCGGCCACCATGTTGCGGTGGGAGAGGACCACCCCCTTGGGGCGACCGGTGCTGCCCGAGGTGTAGAGAATGGCGGCCATGTCCCCGTCGATGAGCGGAGGAGGTGCCTCTTCCGCTCCCCCGGCGAGGAAGGCGTCCCACTCCACCCTCCGGCGCGGCAGGTCGGTCTCGTCTCCATCGCCGCTGTCGGTGAGTACCACCGTGTGGAGATCGTGACAATGCTCCAGCGCCGGCTCGAGCTGGGCGAGCCGGTCGCCGCTGGTGACCAGAAACCTCGCGTTGCAGTCCCTCAGGACGTGGGCGACCTGTTCGGGTTTCAGCAGGGGGTTGACGGGGACGAAGACCCCCCCCGCCCAGCTCGTGCCGAAGAAGGCCACCACCGTCTCCAGCCGCTTCGGCAGATAGATGGCCACCCGCTCCTGCTTCTCCAGTCCCGCCTCCAGGAGTCCTGCACCGAAGCGGCGGGTCTCGTCGGCGAGCTGCCGGTAGGTGAGCGCCCGGTCCCGGAAGCGTATCGCCTCGTCGTCCCCGCGGCATGAGGGATTGTGAAGGACCAGGTGGTGAAGCAGTGTGATCATCGAATGGGAATAGTGGCGTTGACGGGTCGGGGTGGGTGAGTGATACTCGGATTCTATTGCAGTTCGGGCTGTCGCGGTAGTCGCCATATTGCCCAGGCGGGGACGGTTCCCTCCATAGGGGGAGAGTCTCCCGAAGGAGCGTCGAAAAATCTTACAAATGCCTCGGACCACTGCCGCGGGGTCCCGTTCAATCCCTTGTTTGAAGTAACAAACTTGCCTGATGGCGCGGGATTTGCAATATTTCAGTAGGGAAGGGTCGATCCGGGCGGGGGGAAACGGTTGACCGTCACGTCGATCCGAACGACCGAAATCAGGTGGCTATCATGGACTCCGAAAAACCGACGGGAACTCGCGGTGGCGACAAGGCCGCTGGCGGGGTCTCTGCGCGCCGCAGGCGCCTCCTCAAGGGAACGGTTGCCGCCACTCCCCTTCTGCTGACGGCCGTGAGCCGTCCTGTCCTGGGGGGAGGGGTGTGCACCCCTTCGGGCTTTCTGTCGGGGAACCTCTCCCATGCCACTCATCATCTCACCTGCGGTGGGCGCAGCCCCGGTTACTGGAAGAAAAACTGCCCGCACCACCATCGGAACCGCCTCTTCCGCGACATCTTCGTCGCCAACTGGCACGATATCCATGAAGACGACTGGACTCCCGACCCCGATCTCTTCACCGTCCTGTGGATGACCGGGAGCGAGGACCTTTACGAGTTCGGCGCGCACGCGGTCGCCGCCTGGCTCAATGCCGTGCAGCTCAGCGACTATGTCATGCGGGAAGACGAGGTGCGGGAGGTGGTGAACCAGGTGATCCTCTACGGCGCGTACACCGATCCCGTCTCGGGCCGGACCATGGATGCCGAGGAGACAGTCTACTTCTTCAGTGGCACCTTCGACATCTGAGCCGTTCGAGACGATTGTCCGCCCCAACCCCCCGGCCACCGTGAGATGAGTGAGAGCGAGAGCGGTCTGGCATGGCAAGGGGTCTCCTCCGATGCCCTCTGCTGGCTCGAACTGGGAGACGAGGTTCTGGTATACCATTCCGGCTCGGGTGACACCCACCTGCTCGATACCCTCTCCGCCTCCGTGCTCCGTCTGGTATGTGATCGGCCCCTCACACTGGCCCGCCTCACGGCTCTTCTCGCCGATCGTCCGGGAATACCCCGGGACGAACTGGACGGGAGCGAACTGGCGGCACTGATGAAGCGCTTTCGACGGCTGGGGCTCGTCGATGTCGTGAAGCCGTGCTGACCTCGGATCTCTCCATCGGCCAGGTGACGGCGCTTCTCGCGGAGGGCCGGCTGGCGCTTCGCACCGGCCCTTTCCTGTTCAGGATCCGCAGCTCGATTCCCGCCATATCCCGGGGGCTGACCCGGCTCTACGCCCGGCACACCGTCGAGGTGGATCCCCCCTTTTCCGATTTCCACGTCTCACTGGAGCGTTCCGGCGGTGTGCGGTACCTGTTTCGCCCGCAGGTCCGCTTTCTCCTCGACGAATGGACACCTTTCAAGCCCCTGCCCCTGACCCAGGCCTTCGCCATGCTGGAGTGGGGCATGAACTGGTGCATCGCCAATCATGCTCACCACTACCTGGTCCTGCATGCGGCCCTGGTGGCGAAGGGTGATCGGGCGCTGCTCCTGCCGGGTGCTCCCGGCTCCGGCAAGAGCACCCTCTGCGCCGCGCTCGTCCAGCGGGGGTGGCGGCTCTTCTCGGACGAGCTGGCCCTCTTCGATCCCGCCACGGCGGAGGTGGTGGCCGTGCCCAGGGCCGTGGGACTCAAGAATCGCTCCATCGAGGTGATCCGGCACTTTGCTCCGGCGGCACGGATCGGACCGGTCGCCCGGGATACCGCCAAGGGGAGTGTCGCCCACATGGCGGTGCCGGAAGGGCAGGAAGAAGGGGGGGCTCCGGCGCGTGTCCGATGGATCGTCTTTCCCGCCTTTACCGAAGGAGCGGAGGAGCAGATCGAACCCGTCACACCGGCCCGTACCATGCTGGAACTGATCGAACACGCCTTCAACTACAGCGTGCTGGGCGAGAGGGGCTTCAATCTCCTCGGTCGCGTGGTCCAGGAGGCGGAGGGCTTCCGCTGCACCTATGGGGAACTGGAACAGGTCGTGGAACGGATGGAGGCGTTGGCGGCGAAGTGAACGCGGATCTCTCACTGCTGGTCGGGGCGCTTCGCGAACCCTCCACCATGTCGGATCTCGGCCTGCCCGCCTGGGACCGGTTGATCCCCCTGGCACGCCGTGCGAACCTGCTTGCGCGCCTGGCATGGCTGGTCGGGCATCATCGCCTGCAAGTGCCCCGCGAAGTCGAGCCCCATCTGCGATCGGCGCGGTATCTCGCCGAACGGCAGCAGCGGGTGATCCTCTGGGAGGTGGAACAGATCGCTCGGGCCCTCGCCCCCCTCGAGTGCCCCGTGGTGCTGCTGAAAGGGGCCGCCTACGTGATGGCCGGCCTGGAGGTGGCGGGAGGCCGGCTGTTCGGCGACGTGGACATCCTGCTGCCCCGCGAGAGACTGGACGAGGCCGAGCGGCTGCTCCGGTATGAGGGCTGGTTCAGTCAACACCACGACGACTACGACCAGCGCTACTACCGCCGCTGGATGCACGAACTCCCGCCGCTGCGCCATCTCCGTCGCGGCACGGTTCTGGATGTCCATCACAACATCCTTCCCCTTACGTCGCCCCTCTGTCCCGATATCGGGCCGTTGGTCGACGATTCGCGGCCGCTGCCCGCTGCCCCGGGAGAGGTGCGGGTGCCGAGCCCCGTCGACATGGTGATCCACAGCGCCACCCATCTGTTCCAGGAAGGGGAATTCGACAACGCCTTCCGGGACCTCGTCGATCTCCATCTGCTGCTCGAAGAGTTCGGTGCGGATCCGGGCTTCCACGCCGCGCTGCTGGAACGGACAGAACGGTTCGGCCTCTGGAGGCCGCTCTACTACGCCCTGCGCTATGTCCACCGCATGCTCGAGACTCCCATCCCCGATACCGTGCTCGAGGTTCTCTACCGCGAGGGCCGTCCCCGCGGGCGGGTGGCCATGATGGACGCCCTGTTCGGCCGGGCGCTCCTTCCCCTCTATCGGGTGATCGACACCCCCCTGTCGGGGGTATCCCGGAAGCTGCTCTATGTTCGGGCGCACCGCCTGCGGATGCCGTGGCACCTGCTGATTCCGCACCTTGCCCGCAAGGCGATGAGAGGCAGGGAAGATGCCGTATAGTCGACCCGGATCCCCTGTCCCGTGAGCCCGGACCCGTGAGAATCCTGCTGATCAACTACGAATATCCCCCCCTCGGTGGTGGCGCCGGCACCGTCAGTCACCACATCGCCCGTGATCTGGTCGCCCAAGGGCACCGGGTCGACACGGTCACCATGGGCTACCGGGGGCTGCCGGCGGTCCAGGAGGAGGATGGCGTGACGGTGTATCGGGTGCCCGGCCTGCGCCGTCACAAGGAGTACTCCAGTCCCCACGAGATGATCTTCTACGTGCTCTCCGCGGCCCGCTTCCTCGACCTCCATCTTCGCGATCACCACTACGATCTCTGCCACTGCCATTTCATCGTGCCCACCGGCGTGCTCGCCTGGTGGCTCAAGCGGCGTTACGGCCTGCCCTACGTGATCACCGCCCACGGAAGCGACGTGCCGGGATACAACGGCGATCGGTTCGGCTGGTTCCATCGCTTCTCGCCTCCTCTGCTCCGGACGGTGGCGCGGGGTTCGGAGGCGCTGGTCTCCCCCTCGCTCCACCTGTTGCGGATGATGCGGGAGAACATCGGAGAGCTGCCCCTCAGGCACCTCCCCAACGGCATCCGTTTGCAGCCCGATCCCGTGGAGCAGGGGATCCCCAAGAAACCGATCGTCCTGGCGACCGGTCGCCTGCTGCCGAGAAAGGGGTATCAGACCCTCATTCGGGCGGTACACGATCGCGGCCTTCCCTGCGAGGTGCATATCGCGGGCGACGGCCCCTTCCGTCGTCCCCTCGAGGAGCTGGCACGGGGTTCGCGCACCCCGATCGTGTTCCACGGCTGGCTCGAGAAGGAGAGTGAGACGCTGCGGCGCCTCTACGAAGAGGCCTCCATCTATGTCCTGCTCTCCCGCTCGGAAAACGCCAGTATCGCCCTCCTCGAGGCGATGATGTACCGCGCCGCCATCATCACCAGCAATGTCACGGGCTGTCCGGAGACGGTGGGTGATGCCGGCCTGCTCCTGGAGTGCGACGATGTGGAGGGGCTGGGCAGGGTGCTGGAGGAGCTGTGTGACGACCGCAGACGGCTCGAGGAGATGGCCAGACGGGCACGCCGGCGGGTCGAGGAGCACTACGACATCGTGCAGGTGGCCAGGAGGTATGGCGTCCTGTTCGAGGAGCTTCTCGACGGCGGCGGATCGGGGCGGTCCTGATGCTCATGCGCTTGCTTTCCCTTCCGGGGCGGCTGCGCCACACGCCGCTGGGCCGCAGTCGCCGGGTGGGCATGTGGCATGCGCGCTGGGTGCTCCTCCTGCATCCATCCGACGAGACGACGGTCGGCGAGTGGCGGATCCGGTTCGATCGGCGGGACCTGTTCATCGCCAAGAAGCTGATTCTCTACGGGGAGTACGAGCCGGCGGAAATGGCCCTTCTCGCGCGGGAGGTGAAGGAGGGCGAGACGGTGATGGACGTGGGTGCCAACATCGGCCTCTTCACCCTCCATCTTTCGCGGCTGGTGGGCGCCTCCGGAGTGGTGCACGCGGTGGAACCGGACCCCGACAACCTCCGTCTGCTGCGGGAGAACGTGTCGCGCAACCGATGCGGGAACGTGCGCATCCACGACTGTGCCCTGGGAGTGGACGAGGGGAGCGCCGGGCTCTACCAGAGCCCGACCAATCGCGGCAATCTCAGCCTGGCGCCCCTGCACGGGCTCGACGCCCCTCTGCCGGTACAGGTGGTGCGCGGCAGCCGGTTGCTGGAAGAGGCGGGCGGCAGCGCCTCCGTCGTCAAGGTAGACGTGGAGGGGTACGAGCCCCAGGTGCTGGAGGGACTGCAGCCGTTCCGGCCGAGACTGATCCTCTTCGAGTATCACCCCCCCTATATCGAAGCGGCGGGAAGCGATCCCCTGCGGTTCCTGAAGGAGGTGGTCGGGCGGGGGTACCGGCTCGCCCTGCTCGAGGAGGGGGGCGAGCGGGAGGTCTCTCCCGAAGCGCTGCACGAGCAGGCCGCAAGGCACTGGAAGGAGGTATCGGTGGTGGCTCGTTACAGCGGTAGCCCGAAAGCAGCATGAAGCTGCCGGATGGATGTGCGTCTGGCGCGCCCGATTGCACCGCTCACAGGCTGCCGAAAAACGGTGTTTTTCAACAGCCTGTCGGCGGTTTCATGCAATTTTCGGGCTGGCCTGTCCGGCGAGGAGCCTCCGGTAGAGTCGGGACATCTCGCGCAACGAGGTCGCGCCATCGAAGGCCGGAGGGAGGAGCGCGGGGCGCTCGCCGGTCACCGCGGGGAGAGGCAACTGGCGAATCGTCTCGAGCAGCGCACTGGTCAGAAGGGCGGGGTCGTCGACCTGCACCAGCCGGTGAGGAGCCTCTCCGGCGAGCAGCTCGCGCGCCGCTCCCGTATCGGTCGAGACCACCGGCAGACCGCTGGCCATCCCCTCCAGGAGCACCAGGCCGAAGGTCTCGTAGCGGCTGGGCAGAGCGAGCAGATCGAAGGCCGAGTAGAGTTCGCAGGTGTGGCAGGAGGGGGAGACGAAACGGACTCTCGAGGCGATGCCGAGGCGGTTGGCGAGTCGCTCCAGCGCGGAAGCCTCCTCCCCCTCTCCGGCCACCACCAGGAGAGGAGGGCGGGGAGCTTCGGCCACCAGCCGCGGCATGGCCTCGAGCAGGAGATGCACCCTCTTGACCGGGTGCAGCCGCCCCACGAAGCCGATGACGGGAGTGGTCTCGTCGATCATCCAGCGGCGCCGCCAGCCGTGCCTCCACCGATCGTCGTAGCGGAACCGGTCGGTGGCGATCCAGTTGGGGATGGTATGGATCCGTTCGGCGGGGAGAGTGCCGCGCGCCAGATGGTGGGATGCGACCCGCGAAGACACTGCGATCAGCGCCGCCGCTCGTCCCATCGCCCTTCTCTCCAGG